>CAZVHD010000033.1:0-10741 GCA_964626765.1 uncultured Christensenella sp. | reverse complement strand
AATAATAAAACAGGGGCGTAGGTCCCTGTTTTATTATTTTTATATAATTATGTAAATCATTATATTAACTGATTATTCCCCATTAATTTCATTCATCAATCTCTTCAGGAACAAATATTTTCCAATCAGGGTTTTGTGAATTTTCAATGTCGTCCTCACCCTCAACCATAGCGGTGTCCTCATAATAGAAATAACTCAGTTCTGAAAAGGAATATCGCCCTGTCAGTAGTTCGTAGTCTTCAAACATTCTGCCATCCACAACGATAACCTTGCCTTGCTCGTCAACCAAACTGCCTTCGCCGCCCATGGCTCTAGAATAATAATATTGGGAATAGTTTTCAATACCGTTAGGGGTGAAATTGTTGTAGGTGTAAGTTTCTATCACTTCTTGAGCATTATTAATAAGGTCCACATATAGAACATCTTGTACTGTATAAGCTCTTATGTCCACATAGACATCGGGATAACCGTCTTTTATGTATCTTAACACCCTTTTTCCCTCATCGTCCACATAAATAGTTTCTGAGTAGCTTGCGACTACGCCATTATAAGCATAAAAAGATGTTTCACAGTTTGCCAGTTCCGAATTACCGAAAACTTCAGCTACCATGCCGGCTGAACTAATATAATTATCGTCGGCTTTTGTTGTTTGGTTCATGTAAACTCCGCCGCCATCAGCTGTGCAACCATATATGCTGCTGTCCTTTAGGGTTCCGGCAAGTCCGCCGATTGATGGATAATCATACTCCGTTCCGAAGATTATATTCGGTATATTAGATATAACCTTTGTATTAGTGACCTGGCTACTTGCTATTGAGGAAAAATCATTGATATAACCCGCCAGTCCGCCGGCTGAATAAGCTTCGTATTCCTGTTTTGTGACCTGAAGTTCAATTTCTGCATCTTCAACAGTTGAATTAATGATAGCTGCCTCGTCGACAAGACCCGCAAGGCCGCCTAAAACACCTTTTATGTAGACTTTTGCTCCTATGTGTCCGTCAAAAATACTGTTTGTGATATGGCTTTGATAAACCGCTCCCGCAATTCCGCCACAATATGTAGAATTTCCGTATGCGAGAGGTATATTCACACTGCTTGAAATATTACTGAGCATAGAGTCTTTGCCTTTTATAAGTCCTGCAAGACCCCCTGCAAAAGTCTGTTTGGGAAAAAAGTTTGGCTCTGCGTTGTCTGTGATAACAGAAATATAGGTCTCGCCTGTATATTCACCATGTATATCTCTTTCTTGCTGAGGTCCTCTTGAGCCGATAAGATTGTTTATAGACACATCTAAACCGATGTCGTCTGCCAACAACTTTCCTGAAGAGTACCCTAACGCGCCGCCTATGTAGTGAGTCTGGTCACAGTTTTCCAAAAGGTCGCTTTCCTTTTCTATGAGCTCAAAAGTCGTGCCAACCTTTATGTTGCCTGTCACTGAGATGTCCTCAAGAGTATTGTCGCCATACGCATAGCCTGCAACACCCCCTATGTGCATATAAGTCTTTTCGGCAAAAAATCTGATGTTTATATCTTCCAAGTTTAATTCGGTAATAGTGGCGTCATATATGTATCCAAAAAGCCCTACATTCGAGTAGTTAATTTTCTTAATGAAATCTGTTCCCGACGCGCCTGCAATGGTGAGATTTTTTACGCTATATCCGTTTGCTGAAAAAGTTGCTCTGAATGAATTGTCATTGTCATATCCGATAGGTTCCCAAGGCTCGCCGCTGAGGTCAATATCGTTTTGCAGCTCAAAGGTATAGCGGGAATATTTTTCTCCCAGATAGTTTCTTATGTCCTTCAAATCTGAGGGGGAAGTTATTTCTATTGTTTTAGCCTCAAGTATATCTTTTCCTTCGTCACACGCCGTTAAGCCCAGACATAAAAGCAATATTAAAGCAATAATTAAGCCAAGTTTCTTCATTGCACACCCATAACTTTATTAAAAAAGTCCTTCTATAAATTTTTTGAAATCTTCATATACTTCTTTATTATTTGTTTCATTAAGTATTTCGTGTCTGGCTCCTTCATAAACCTTGTATTCTACATTCAATTCAAGCTTTTTGTAGAACTTATGGAGTTTGTCGGCAAGCTTTGCATTTTGGGATACGGGGTCATCGCTACCCACGGCAATAAGTATAGGAAGTTTTTTATTGATATTCTTGCTTTCCTCGCCATACATTCCCATAATTCCCTTAAAGAATGAACGGTAAAATTCTATGGACATTACATAACCGCAATAAGGGTCTTTTTCGTATTTCTCAACCTGTTTTGTATCTCTTGATAACCATGCGAATTTCTGTCCCTGACTTTCAAAAGGTTTGTTGAAGGCGCCAAAACTCATTTTGTCAATGAGCTTTCCGGGTTTGTCACCGCCAACAAGAAGATTTTGTACCGAGGCTATAAGATATCCCATTGCCAAAAGCGGACTTTTCATATAAGCAGTTCCGCTAAGAATCACACCTTTTAATTTGTGAGAATATTTCTCTATGTATGCTTGTGAAAGAAAGCTTCCATAGCTGTGACCTATAAGCGCCACATCCACTTCGTATTTGGTCTTCACATAATCGACAAGCATATCAATATCTTTTATGCTTTGATAAAAGGAGTCTCCGTCAACCTGACCTTTTTCGCCGGCGGCTGAAAACCTGTGCCCTCTATGGTCGTCCGCAACAACTACAAAACCGTTTTTGTTAAGGAATTGGGCAAACTCGTCATATCTGTCGGGATGTTCCGCCATGCCGTGAGCTATGACAATACCGCCTTTGATTTTTTCTTTTTCCACCTTGTCCCAGATGTTAACGCTTATTTTCTTTTTGTCAAAAGTATCCATCAATACTTGTTTCATATTTTCACCTCGCAAAACACTATTATACTAAAACATTATACTATCATATGTCAAGATAATCAATAGTTAAATGCTATCGTCATTATATCTTCAGTAATAAAATTGCCTTGTTTTATTAAAAGTATAAAACAAAACATAATATAATAAAACCCTAATAATCAATCTGCATAATCTTGTGTTTTGTCTGCAATCTAAAAATTATAGCGATAACTGTTCTTTATAACAAGAAGTTTTGGAATTATTTATAATAAACAACTAGAGTACATTTATTGATAATTATCTTTTATAGAATATCAATGAAACTTTTTTACTCATACTATGTTATGTAAATAAAGCAATTTTTAGAGGTAAATTAATGTATAGAATAGTTTTAACCGGCGGAGGCACCGCCGGTCATATAATCCCCAACCTAGCGCTGATACCCGAACTTAAAAAGTACTTTGAATTCATTCATTATATAGGTGGCGACGGTATGGAAAAGGAAATGGTACCCGACTATAACATCCCATTTCACAAGACCGATACAATAAAGTTAGACCGTAAAAAAATAATACAAAATGTAAAGATACCTTTTGTAATGTTCAAAGCTGTACGCCAAGCAAGAACACTGTTGCAAACCATAAAACCGTCCGTGGTTTTTTCAAAAGGAGGATATGTTTCCTTGCCCACCTGCTTTGCTGCCAGGCAAGAAAAGATACCTATTGTTGCCCATGAGTCAGATATAAGTCTTGGAGTTGCAAATAAAATTGTTGCAAAGTTTGCTGATTGTTTAATAACATCGTTTGAGGAAACGCCTGAAGGCGAATATATAGGAAATCCGGTAAGAGAAGAGATTTTTGAAGGTGACAAGGACTTAGCCGCAAGAAAATATAAAATAAAAAAGAATAAGCCCGTTGTTCTGATTATGGGAGGAAGCGCCGGTAGCGCTGCAATAAACGATGTTGTTTATAAATCCCTTGAACACCTCACCTCTAAATTTTTCGTAGTTCATATATCCGGGAAAAAAGGTGATTTTTCTATAAAGTATAAGGATTATGTACAGATACCTTTTGCAAAAGATATTAATGATTTATTTGACGCAGCGGATGTGGTTGTGTGCAGAGCAGGCGCCAATACTCTTGCCGAAGTTTGCGCGTTGAATAAAAAAATTCTGGCAATCCCTCTCCCAAAGGGAACTTCTAGAGGCGACCAAGTGGAAAATGCTCTTTCCTTTCAGAAAAAAGGTAAGCTTATCATGTTAGAACAAATTCATTTGAATCCACAAAGCCTTATGGAATATATACACCGTGTAAGGTTTATGCAAAGAACCATGACAGCCTCTTCCAGTCAGGTTGTCAATGAACGGATTGTTAAAAAAATTATTGAAGTAATAGAAGGCAAAAAAGCAAAAAAATAAGGATATTTTGTCGAAACTGCCAAAAAGTCTTTTCTATATACTACAATAAGCTTTGAGGTGGATTTATGCAAAAAAAATATCTTACATATATCCCTAGCGCTCTGGCTATCGTGTTAATAATGTCAATAATCGCTGTGGTTTTGTCAATAGTTAACCATAACATCTCTCCCGCTCATTCTATACCTAATGAGCAAACAAGTGGCGATGAGGAGCAAAATGCAATCGAAGACGAGCAAAACGACCAGGAAGATGTCCCGAACGCCCCTACCGCTTATCATACGGATTTTCCTAAAACCGCAAGTGAAAGCGATGACTTTTTATTTGTACAAAGTATTCAGGGATATGGAAATATTGAATTAAAGAATATCCACCAGACCATGGATTATATATACGCAATCATTCAGACAGATAGTGAATTTGGCGATATTCAAACAGACAAGGATACTGTGGCGGTTGCAATGATTTCGCCTTTAGGTAATATAGAAAAAATAATGGTTTTGCCGTCAAGGCTATCGATGTCCTTTTTAAGTTCGGCTCTGAGCCCCAACGGTATTATAGTGATGTCTAAGACAGAAGAAAACATACTTGTCTTTGAAATTGATATAAATCTCAATCAATCAAACACAACTTCTTTGCCCCTTGCTGAGAGTGGAAGAATTTTTCCTGCGGCGGGGGGAACTCTCCTTCTTACAGAAGGCAATCAAAATATTGTTTATAGATTGGATGACTCGCTCAAAACGGGATTTTTGCCGGTCGGGGAAATAGTCGAGATTTATGATTTTTATAATTACATAATGATTTTCATAAACACAAATAATGCTTATCGAATACTCAGACTTTCAAGTAATCTCACAGTAATGCAAAACACTCTTATATCAGGCGCAAACATTCTTTCAGTTATGCCCCTAAACGAGGGCGAACAAAAATTTGCGATAGTAGAAAAAAACTCCGAAGGCGCAACGCTCTATAAATATGATATGACATTTAACAAACAAACTGCCGATAATGCCGGACTTGGAACTATTGATAATATAGATATGTTCAGTCATAACGATGAAATTTTGGCTGTTATAACAGGCGATTTCAACGCAATTTATGCTTTTAATGATGAGCTTGAGTGCCAGCTTTCTTCTCTTTTTACCGCTCAATCGGTAAATGAGCTATTTCATTCATGGCTTTATGAAGACGGCCTAAAGCTTTTGGCAAAAACTTCTGAAGGTCTTGTTGTTATTGACTATCGCTTTGACAAATCTTATACAACTTATATTATAAATGATTCCTGTAATGTTGCAGGATTTATCAAAAGACCAAACAACAACATAATAGTCTTTTATGATGTCACGGGCGAATATGAGTATCTTCAAATAGAGATAAAAGCACTTTAATGAAAGGGCACAAATCCGTCCTCCACCTCTCTTGCGTCACAGGTGAAAACAGTTCCCATTGTGATACCTCTTCTTAAAATTGAAAAACCGTACTTATTTCTCAGGTTGTCTATGCTTTTTTCAAGATTTCTTTTTTTGTTTTTATCTTCTTCAAAAAGGCTTATTTGTATAAAATCCCTTGCGCTCATAAGATTGGATACTGACACGGTTATTGTTCTTAAAGGAAGATTCCTAGAAAAATCATAATGCTTTTTTAATAGCTGCAATGCGTTTGAGGCAATTTCATAACTGCTGTCTGTCATCGTGTCAAGAGTCATCTGGCGGCTAAATGACCTAAGCTGTTTGTTCCTGACGCTTATGGATATAGACAAGCCCACAAGGGAATATTCTCTCATTCTGAAAGCGATAACCTCGCAAAGAGCAAATATAACGCTGGAGGCGTCTTTGAAATTTGTAATATCTTGCTCTGTTGTTGTTCCGTTTCCTATGCTTTCGGGTATGTGTATGTCCGTATATTCTTTTACCTTTTCGATTTCCTCTCCGTTTGCATAGCTATGAAGTTTCTTTCCCACCTTTCCAAATTTTTCTATCAAAAGGTCTTTGTCGTAAGTTGCAAGGTCGCCAATCGTAAAGATACCCAATCTGTTGAGCTTTTCTTCTGTGCTTTTTCCTACAAACAGCATTTTTGATACTTCTTGAGACCATACCACCTGTTTATAGTTTTCTTTTGTAATTACTGTAATGGCGTCGGGCTTTTTCATGTCGCTTCCAAGCTTTGCAAAAATCTTTGTAAAACTCACGCCTATTGAGACAGTAAGACCTGTGTCTTTTCTTATATGCTCCTGAATTTTTTTTGCTATCTCTTCGCCGTTTCCATATAATTTCAGACAGCCCGATACATCAAGCCAACATTCGTCCAGCCCAAAACTTTCCACTTCAGGAGTATACAAGGTATATATTTGGTATACCTTTTTGGAATATTCAGTATATTTTTTGAAATCGGGGGGTACTGTGATAAGGTCTTTAATCTTTTGTTTTGCTGACCAGATTGTGTCGCCTGTCTTTATGCCGGCTTTTTTTGCCTCGTTGCTTTTTGCAAGAACTATCCCATGCCTTCTGTCGGGGTCTCCGCATACAATAACCGGCTTTCCCTTCAGCATAGGATTCATTAGAATTGCCACAGAGGCGTAAAAATTGTTGATGTCAACATGAAGTATAACTCTTTTATTCTTAGAGGTTTTTGTATAGTTCTTCCACCCTGTTGTATAAATCGTTTTCGTCTCCGCTGTTTACTATGATATCAGTTGCATATTTCATTCTGATTTTGTCGGTTGCCTGACTTGCCATAATTCTTTTGGCGTATTCCTCGCTAATATAATCACGCATAAGCATTCTTTTTAAGCGAAGCTCTCGACTTGCTTTGACAAGCCAAATTTTGTCAAACATATCCTGCATATTGCTTTCTACAAGCAATGGAACTTCCACAAATATGGCTCCGTCCATTTGCTCAATTCTTTTCTTTGTCTCCTTAATTATTGTGGGGTGGGCAAGGTCGTTCAACTTTTTCATAGCCTTTTCATCATAAAAGACTTTTTTCCCCAACGCCACTCTGTCCACTTCCCCGTCTTTAACCACGCCCTTAAAAAGCTTGTCTATTTTTTTTATATATTCGGGGTCTTTCAATATTTCGTTGTTTACCTCATCGGCGCTAATTACATTTGCTCCAAATGACTTTAAGATTTCCATTACTGTGGATTTTCCGCTTCCTACGCCTCCGGTTATAGCAATTAACATAAAAAATTCTCCTTATTTGGCCTGATACCAATTTATTCCTGAACTTACATTCACAAGTAGCGGAACCTTGAGTTCCACCACATTTTCCATGCATTCTTTCAAAAGTTTCTCAATTCTCTCAGCCTCTTCAACGGGACTGTCTATTATCAATTCGTCATGAACTTGCAAAATAAGTTTTGCTTGCAAATTGTCTTCTCTTAATTTTTTATGAACTTTGTTCATAGCCATTTTTATGATATCGCTTGCTGCCCCTTGTAATGGCATATTCATAGCGGCTCTTTTTCCAAATGTTCGTACCATATAATTGGGGCTTTTGAATTCTGGAAAATGTCTTATTCTGCCCATGAATGTTTTAAGATAACCCTGTTGTTTTGCCTTTTCTACATTGCCTTGCATAAATAGCTTAACTCCGGGGTAATTGTTAAAGTAATCATCAATATACCTTTTGGCTTTGGTCATTGATATGGCAAGGTTTCGGGAAAGACCAAAACTGCTTATGCCATAAATAATACCAAAGTTGACCGCTTTTGCCGAGTTTCTCATATCTTTGTCCACCTGCTCGGGAGGAACATTGTAAATCTTGCTTGCGGTGATAAGGTGTATGTCATCTGCTTGCTTGTACGCATCTATTAATTTTTTATCATTGGAAAAGTGAGCTAAAAGCCTCAACTCAATTTGAGAATAATCGGCGCAAACAAGTTTGCAACCAGGACTTGCGACAAATATTTTTCTGATTTCTCTTCCTTCCATTGTTCTTATGGGAATTTTTGGAAGATTGGGTTCAATGGACGAGAGTCTTCCCGTTGTGGTAAGACACTGTTTGAAGGATGTGTGAACCCTGCCCGTGGTCCTATTCATAAGCGATTTCATGCCTTCAATATAAGTGCTTTTGAGCTTGGTTATTTGCCTATATCTCAAAATTGATGACACTATTGGATGTTCCAATCCCTCCAAAACCTCTGCTGAGACAGAGTATCCCGTTTTTGTCTTTTTCTTTGCGGGTAATTCCAGTTTGTCAAAAAGTATCATTCCTAGCTGTTTTGTAGAATTGATATTAAATTTTTCTCCGGCTATAGTGTATATCTCTTGTATTAATAGTTTGAGTTCGTCATCATACATAAGAGATAAACTCTCGAGCATTTCTTTGTCTATTCTGAAACCTGTTACCTCCATGTCATAAAGACATTCTACAAGAGGAAGTTCAATTTCATAATAAAGCTTTTCAAGCTTGTTCTCTATAAGTTTTTTATCAAGAATGTCATTTAATTCAAGCATGGAATGAGAATAGTTTTCCTTGTCAAGATTGTAGATATCCATAAGCTCATTTACTCCGGATACACTTCTTGAGGAATTTATTAAATACGCCTTGAGTTGCAAATCTTCATAAGGTTTTTTTATAATAATTCCCATTTGCTTAAGCACATGCATTTCAAGTTTGACATCAAAACAGACATTAATATAATCTTCGGTATAAAGCTTTCTTAAAACAGCCGCAACGCTGTAAGGTTCAATTCCCTCGCCAAACAAATCGTTGCTTATGGATATAACATACTCCCTGTCTTGAACTGCGATTATTACATTTTCTCCCCAATTAATCACAATTTTTTGGTTTTTTTCTATATCATTAACTATGGTCTCAAGCAGTTCTACGGTGTCAACCTTTTCTGTTAATACCTCTATCTTTTTGGACTCTTCAACCTCTTCTTCTGCGCCCAGGCGATATTCAAACCTGTTTATTAGATTTCTAAACTCCAGTTTCTGCATCGTCTTTATGGCTTTTTTGTCAAGAGGATAGATTAATCTCATATCATCAAGATTGCAGTCAATTTCCACATCGGTATCAATTGTGGCTAGCTTTTTTGATAAATATACCATATCTTTACTTATGTCAAGTTTTTTTCTAATGTTTTCTTTGATTTTGTCAAGGTTATTATAGATGTTGTCAATGCTGCCATATTCTAAAAGCAAGGCTCTTGCTGTTTTATCGCCTATTCCCAAAGCTCCGGGAATATTGTCGGAGGAATCTCCGGCCAGTCCTTTAAGCTCTATTACCTGTTCAGGAGTCAAGCCCTCTTCCTGCAAGGCCTTTCTGTCATAAATTGTGACATCGCTGACACCTTTTTTGGTGTTGTAAACTTTTGTGGTGTCATCAATAAGTTGCAAACAGTCCTTATCGCCGCTGACCACTATTGTATCTTTATTAAAGCGTTTGGCAATTGTGCCAATAATATCGTCTGCCTCAAATCCGTCAAGGGTCAGAATTTTAATGTTCATGTCCCTCAAAAGCTCTTTTAGCATAGGCACCTGCTCGGCAAGCGCGTCCGGCATGGGCTTTCTTTTTGCTTTATAACCTTCATACATTTCTTTTCTAAAGGTCCTTTTCCTGCTGTCAAAAACCGCGCAAATATGAGTTGGCTTTTCCTCGTTTATCAATTTTTGGAGCATGGAAACAAAACCATATATGGCATTTGTAAATTGTCCATCCTTGTTTTGTAATGGCGGAAGAGCATAAAATGCCCTGTTTATAAGAGAGTTACTATCTATTAATATAATCTTTTCCATTAAATTAAACCTTCTTGTTCCCTTTCAATGCCCCATATTCCTCTATTATAGAGTATATTACTAAACAACTCCGATGTCAAAGAATATGTAAAGAATTTTATGTTTTTTGCCCTATTTCGTTTGACTTATTTAATTTTTTATATATACTTAACCCTACAAGCTATATAGATTTTTTAAGGGAGACCGAAGATGTCCTATCAAAAAATTATTGACATACACAACCATATTTACCCGAAAAAAATTGCCCAAAAGGCAATAAGTAATATTGGTGAATTCTACGATGTTCCTATGAAGAGCAATAAAGGCACTTCTGAGGACCTCTTAATAAGTGGAAAAGAAATAAATGTGGAAAAGTATATCGTACACTCTGTCTCCACAACAGTTCATCAGGTTTCAATCATAAATGATTTTATTGCGGGAGAATTGCAAAAATATAAGGAGTTTGTAGGATACGCCACACTTCATCCCGATATGACAGAAGACGCGGTTGCTAAAGAAATCGAGAGAGTCTTGGCAAAAGGCTTCAAAGGCATAAAACTTCATCCTGATTTTCAAAGATTTGATATTGACGACAATAAAGCAGATAAAATATACTCAATAGCTCAAGATTCGCTCCCTATATTATTCCATACCGGAGATGACCGCTTTGACTATTCCAGTCCGGAAAGACTTGCAAAAACCGCAAAGAAATTTCCTAAACTTAAATGTATAGCCGCCCATTTCGGAGGATACAACAGATGGAGTGAAATCGATGTC
>CAZVHD010000032.1:0-10823 GCA_964626765.1 uncultured Christensenella sp. | reverse complement strand
GCTATCTTTTAGATAGACAAGTGAATTGTTGGATATCTTATAGGGTATAGAATGCGAGTCAAACTCTGCAATAATTTCTGTGCCTGTACCGTCAACTTTGGTGCACATAAGAACCATCTCATCTGTTTTGGGTTCTCCCTCGCTGTCACGGTCCATACTCGTTGTGGGATAATAGATATAGTCATTGAAAATATACAGTCCGCCATAATCTTTCTCGCTAGAATAGAATTTTTTGGGCGCTACTATTGTAAAAGTATCAGGTCTAGGGGCATGGTTCCCGTCAAGTTCAACTCTTGCTATCGCTCCCTTAACTACCTCGCCAAAGTTATTGTTGTCGTCCTTTTCGGCATATCCGTTTACAAAGTATAAATAATCTCCATAAACAACAGCTAGGCCGCCATTCGAGTAGATCTCTTTGTTTTCATAATTTCCGTCTACTCTTTCTTGGTTAAATCGTTCAACGCAACCTGTTAATATGAAAATACCGATTAAGATACTAATAAAAATCAATACTGTTTTTCTTTTCATTGTTTTCTCCAATATATTATCTAGTAGTTATTATATAATATTAAAAAACTTATTGCAATAATATTATTATTACTTATCTTTAAGTTTGCCGCTTTTTACTCAGATTTCTATTTCATTTATGCTCTCTAAAACAATATCAGGCTTTATTTCTGACTCATTTAGCATTTTTTCCGTTGTTTCACCGGTTAAAACCAGAATACTTGTCATCTTATTGTTTTTACCAAACAGAACATCCGTGTAGAGTCTGTCTCCCACCATTGCAACTTTATCAGGCTCTATGTGACAGTGGTCAAAAACAAATTCCGCCATAGGAGCGTTTGGTTTTCCTATAATAACAGAAGGTCTTCTGCCGTTGGTTTTCTCAATAAGCTCCATAATAGCGCCGGTATCAGGCATATTGCCATATTCTGAAGGACATACAAAATCAGGATGGGTAGCTATATAATCTTTGCCCTGTTCCAATAATCTGCAAGCGTGAAAGAGTTTATCGTATGTAAGAGATGTGTCAAACCCCAAAACAACAATATCTGCGTTCTCATTTTCGTCCCTAATTTCAATTCCATAATCGCTCATTTCCCTTTTGAGCTCATCGGTTCCCAAAACATAAACCGATTTGTAAGGGCGGTGTCTTGATAAAAACTGAGCTGTCGCCATACCCGATGTTATTATTTGCTCAATTTTGGCGTCATATCCCAATTTTCTTATCTTCTTATAATAGTCATATTTCGCCTTTGAGCTGTTATTTGTAACAAAACAAACCTTTTTGCCAGCCTTTGTCAATCTATTCAAGGTATCAATGGCCCCGTCAAGAGGTATATCTCCCATATTAACTGTTCCGTCAAGGTCAAATAAAAAAAGTTCAATTTCTTTAGTGCTTTTCATAATCAATAATTCCTTCAATAATTCCTTTTTTGTGTATTTGATTAAATAATCCTTTTGTCTGAGCGCTTGCTCTTTTTATAAGTGTCATCGCTTTATATAAATTACAATCGTCAAATCCTTCTGACATATTTCTATAAATTGCTGTAATATATCCAAGTTGCTCTCTGGTAATAAACAATTTTTCAAAAAGCAATGGATTTGCCGCAATAAATCTAATCAATTTATCATCGGATTTTTCCTGTGTTGCAACAGGTATAAGCATATCATTAAAATTCCATTTTGTAAAGATTATGCCCAAATAAAAGAGCAAATAAGCAACAAAAAATTCTCTGTTTTTACACCATTTACTCTTTTGGTCATATCTTATTCTATAAATAAGAGGAAATTCATTCATCTTATTCATCCAGTCTACACTTTTTTTTATGAGGTCTATCATTTCCAGGTAATATAGGTCAATGTCGGATTTTTGGCAAAGAAAAGTCTTAATCTTCTTTATGAGCATTTCAAGTTCGGCGTCTTTGAATGGTTTATGCAAAGAAACACAATATTTATCATACAGTGAAATAAAAATAGAAAATAGAGTTGAGTATCCCGAAGCCATCATTTTGGTTGCCTCTAGGTTGAATATCTCACTATCAAAATATGCGAACTCAGCGAAATTCTTATTTGGGGAGTTGTTAAATAGTCCGTTAGAAAAGTAGTCCGGTTGTATATCGGTACAATAGTAACAGTACAAATTATCTTCACTGATAGCTTGCAACTTGTCTACCACATCACCGTCGCCTATTCCCACAAAATATCTTATAAATTCCTCAAAGGGATTGTCCATAACCTCGCTCAAATGTCTGCTTTTTATGGTGTTCCCCTTCTCATAAAGAGCTTTTGACACCTTATCTAAAAGCTCTTCATCCTGATAAACAATACCCACACAACCGTTTTTATAACAAGCAGAGATAAGCTCCGAAAACTTATTTGGACCCTTAAACATATAATAATTAGTTCTTGTTCTTTGTGTCATAACTCAATTATAACCAAAAAAACCGTCTGCAATACTAAAAACAATGTTGATATTTTGCTGTTTTTCACGCTAAAATATCTTTTAAGTTGGTTAAAAATAAGTCCATATCTTTGTCTTTACCAATCGTCACTCTAATAAAATCATCCGCTCCCTTTTTATCAAAATATCTGACTAATATACCTCTATTCTTAAGTTTTTTATATACCTCTTGAGCGTTATCCATTTTTATAAATAGAAAATTGGAAGATGAATTTATCACAAATAAGCCCATTTCTATAAGGGCGTTATATATCCTTTGTCTTGTAGCTACAATCTTTGCTGTGATTTTTTGATAATATCTCTTATCTCCTATGGCTACTTTGGCTATATTCATAGTCAGTCTGTTTACTGTGTAGCTATTTATTGAGTTTTTCACTCTCTCAAGCGCCCCTATTAAGTCTTCATGTCCTAAAGCGTATCCCAACCTTATCCCTGCAAGAGAGTGGCTTTTTGAAAGGGTTTCCACTATCAAAAGATTGCTATGATTTTTTATTAGGGGAGTTGCTGAGCACCCTTTGCTAAACGCTATATATGCCTGGTCAACGATAACCACTTTGTCTTTGTTGTTTTCAACTATAGTCTCAATTTGTTCAACTGTCAACGACGCTCCCGTTGGAGCGTTTGGATTTGCAATCAGTATTCCTTTACAGTTCAATTTCAAATAATCTTCAACATCTATAAGATAATCTCTCAAGGGAATTTTAAGTTTGTTCAGGCTATAATAATCAGCGTATACATCATAAAAACTATAAGAAATCTCGGGATATGCTATTTTATCGCCGCTATCAAAAAACGCAGCAATAGCCATCGATAAAACCTCGTCGCTGCCATTTCCGACAAATAAATTTTTAGAATGAAGATTTTTGCTGTCGGCAAGAATTTCTTTCAATTCAGTTGTATTTGGGTCAGGATACAAAAGCAACTCTCTATAGTCAAATTTTTGTAGCGCATCCTTAATCATAGGGGTGGGAGGATATGCGTTTTCATTGGTGTTTAGCTTTATGTACTTTTTGTCCCGAGGTTGTTCTCCTGCGGTATACGGGGTTATCCCTCTAGCTAGGGTGGAATAAAATTTCATATTTACCTCTCGTTCATTTTATCACACTGCCTTTTGTTCCGTCAAGATAAAGAGAGGTCTTGGCCCTTTTCTTTCTTATAAGTCTTCCGACAAAATCATGCAAAAAGGCTGTTATAGGTACGCTTAAGAAAACACCCCAAATCCCCAGAAGTCCTCCGCCTACGACAACTGCGGCAAGCATCCAAAACCCGGAAAGCCCCACATACTTTCCAACTATCACAGGATATGTTGTAACAGCTTCTAGCTGCTGTAAAATAATTATAAATATTACAAATACAAGAACCTGCTCGGGACTCACAGAGAATATCAAAAGCGCGGACATTCCACCACCGACATAAGAGCCAATAATAGGAATTAAATTAAAAAGAGCAATAATAAAGGCTATTAAAGGCGCAAGCGGCAAACCTATTATAAGCATAAGTATATATGTTACAGTTCCTAAAAGAGCGGCTTCAGTCAGCTGCCCTCCTATATATCTTGAGAATTTGTCCAGCGCCATATGAAGTGTGTCAAACACCTCTTTTATTTTTTCTTTTTTGGTTATGGAATATATAATTTTTCTTACTTGCCTTGTAAGCTGTTCTTTGTTATTTAGAATAAGAATTGCAAAAAACAGTCCCAAAAGAACATTTAAGAGAATCTTCATAACATTTTCTGCAATTTCCATAATTCTTGGCAGGTATTCTTCTAGTCGATTAATAAAGTTATCCAAAAGGTTGTTTAAGTTATCATATAAAAAGACAAGAAAGGTGTTGTCTGTCTGGCTTTCAAAACCCTGTCCGTTTTGTACGGATTCTACAACATTCTTGACACTTTCAACAAGTCTTGGAAATATCATAAACCCAAAAGCTGTCACAAAACCTAGAAATAAAATTACAGAAAGCATAAGAGAAAGCCCGCGCCTTGCTTTTTTAAGTTTATGAAAAACTCTTTTATAGAAAAATTCCATAGGAATACTTAATATAAGCGCAAAAACAATTCCAATAAATATGGGAGTTAAGACTGTTTTTATAACAGTAAGAGCATTCCACACCCTATCAAAATTCCATATCACAAGTCCGGCAAGCGTGATAAGAATAAGCTTATTGACAAATTCCTTTGATACACCTTTCATGATTATAGTATATTCAGAAACTGCAGACTTATTTTTATAAAAAACACCCTCTTTGCTCTAATACAAAAAGGGTGCTTTATTCTTTTGAGACTTTTTTATCCAAAGCTTTATGGAACTATCTTTATCTTAACCACAACCGTAGCGCCGTTATAAGGAAGACCGTAATTGTTGAAATTCATTGTAACAGCTATCGTGTAAATGGTATTGGTAGGTACAAGCGTATTGATCAATTTATACTTATTTGACTCATAGATTCCAATTTCATTTCCATAATTGCTATCGTCAACACTAATACTACTGTGCTGCCATCCTATTTCATTATTCATATGCCAAATTCTTGCTTCCTGCCAATTTACATAAGTCAAAGTCTTTTGCCATTTTGTTTGATCAAATATTGACACAAATCCCAACCAGTCAGCAGCAAAGTGATAGTAGACTTCAAACAGCGGTAAGTTGTGAAGCTGGAATTTAGTACCTCTCTTAACAGTTATCTCCGGCACCTGATTTTGCATTCTTCTATGTTGCGCGCTATAATAGTAATTTCCAGAAATTCCCGACTCTGCGCCACCTGTGCCTAATCCGGAAGGATATGTCCAACCCATATCCATGGCCAAAGGCGCATTGGGATAAGCCTCTGTATGATCGGGGTTTACAAGATATGTTACAGGATTGGTAACCGTAGGCAAATCATCATTTCTTCGATTTCCGTTTATATCAAGATTAAATGTGTTATCAACCGTTCCCTCATAAGTCTTATAATCGTTATCCTCATTAGCGTCATTGAGGTTGTCAAGCCTATTTCCATATCCTGCAAGTATTATGGTTCCGCCTATGCTGTCCAGATTGTCTGGATATGCGCAGTATTGGTCTATTCCCCAATCCAAAAGGGCAATTGAATAATTGGGATGCAACTGATTTTCAGCGGTTGTAAACTGATGTCTATCTAGTGTCCTTTGGGTGCTATTATACCAACTATCTAAATCACTGCTCTGGAATGAACTGCTCTGCGAATAACCATCGGGAAGAACTCCGGGCATATTCTCATCAGGAGTGATTTCATTGCCCATTGGGGTTCGGAAATTAGACAATTTAAGCGGGACTTGAACGCCCTCTTCCATTGACAAACTTCCCGAAGAAAAATATTGTACCAAATGATCGGGCATTACATATTCAT
Organism: uncultured Christensenella sp.; assembly: GCA_964626765.1. Lineage (GTDB taxonomy): Bacteria > Bacillota > Clostridia > Christensenellales > DTU072 > DTU072. Next base: position 4,990 of record CAZVHD010000032.1, on the reverse strand, counting down.
TATCAATGGTGACAAGTGTAGGCACATTGGTGTTGACCCATTTTCTTTCGCTTAATTGGGTGAATCGCCATCTTATTACCTGACCTCCTCTTCCGCCCAAGGTCATAGTAGCGTATTGATTGGCTTCGCCAAATTCTACATCACCGAAATACCATTTATTAAAGTTATCAAAGTATGTTCCACCGCCTGTAACATTATAAAATATTTCGTATTCATCTTCTCCGCTACCAAATTGAATATAAACTCCGTAATTCTCATTAAAAGTATGGACATCAGGATTGAAGTCTACAAAGTCATTGTCAGTTGGTCCTGTCCTGTAGATTACGCTTATATTAAATATTTCACTTGATGCCACTTCATCGTTATCAGGCATTAATATTATATCTTCAGGACCGTACTGTGTTCCGGTACTGAACCCGTCGATGGATATAAGCTCGCCTGTCTCAGGGTCATATAAGGATTCTTGGTCATTATATCCGCCATAAACCCAAGGTGTTGATGTGAATTTAAATGTAAATGGCTGATTGTCTATATCCATAATAGTAGTTGTATCCACCTCTTCATCGTAATAATTTACATATGCCCTTCCTCGACTACCACCTGACCACAAAGCATCCACATAGTATGCCTCCAGTTCGGTTTCTATTGTTTCATCCAAGTCTTCATCAAAGTATTGCGCTGTTACAGCGTCGGTTCCATATGTTACCGTAGCCTCTCCACTGTCTATTCTTTCTTGCCATTCTCTACTCGTTACATAAATCCAGATATAGTCCGGCATGGGCACTCCGCCCTGTTTGATGTAGTAATAAGGTCTGTGAATGTGATAGCTATCAAGATCTCCTTCCGTGTATGTTATTGCTTCGTCACTCAAACCTTCTATTTGTATATGTTCAGCTGACGATGGGTCTCTGTTGTCCATTACAGCCTGCTGTATAGTTCCAATATACTGCTCTTCCATTTGCACGGAAATAGTTGCTTTTTGCTGTCCCTCTTCGCTCATGGCAAATCCGGGCATTGTCATATAGAACCTCATATCTCCGCCTCTGTATGATAAAGGTCTGCTTGGGTCTATGGCAAAGCTCATAAGTAGCTTGTCATGCTCTTCAGGTGAGAGCTCAAATGTCGAAACAAGCTCCCTTTCCGTTCCCAAACCGACATAAGAATGCACAACTCTCTTGTCTCCGTCGGGCTCTCCCGCAAAGTCTCCCATTGTGAATTCCATATATTCTTCTCCGAATCCTTCAAAATAGACTCTAAAGGTCTCTCCGGCATCCACAAAAAGTTCGTCTCCAATCGCCTTTGTCACATTGGGTTGTTCAAGGAAATCATATACTTTCAACACAGTTGATTCGGCTCCGTCTCGAAATACGCCTTTGAACCCTTCTTGGAATCCAAATATATCTTCCGATGTCTTTACCTGTCTAGATTTTATCATAACAGGATAGCTTATTCTTTGTTCCGTTGCGCCTTCTCCAATGACCGCCTCAACGCTATAATAACCTCCTGCAACTTTTATCTGCACATCATTGTCATCCCATATAACCTCAATGTTAGCTCTTTCTATGTTGTCACTCGAATCCAAATTCAAACTTGTTCCGTCAGTAAATTGTATTGTGGTTCCTTGACTTCCACCAGCAAGATATCCTTGCTCGTCTTCCTCAAGGGGTTCGCCTTCATTCAAATAAGGCTTAAACGGGTCAAACACAAAGCTGAACGCCATCTCTCCTGACGGGTCAATTACATTCTCATAATACGGAACTATGGCAGGGTCAGGTTCAAACAGTCTATCTATTGTCCTATCTTCATAATTAATATCTATGCTATGAACCTGTTCGCCTCCATATTCATTGCCGAATATTGCATAAAGTCTTGCCGTTCCGCCTCTGTACCCAATATTTCCTCTTTGCCTTCCGTCTATGAATCTGGTATTTATATGCTTGTCGTCATAATTGATTTCATCGAATACAAAAGTTGCAAGAGAGTCAAATCTGTCAAAGTCTTTTCCTATTATGAGCCTATCAGTAACACTCTCATCAAAGTCCACAAAGTGGGTGTACTCATTGCCGTCTTTCTCGGTTATCACGCCATACACATCAACAAAATATTCATCTTTAGGCAACCCGGAATCATATGTCATGTCCATAATACGGGATTCCATAGTTCTTCCGTCTTTTCCTATGGTCAAAACTCTTGCGTCGGACGCAACAGTAGACTCTTCAATATTTACTTGAAGATTAACCACAACATCCCTTCCTGTATAAAGGTTATTAACATTAGTGGGAAGTCCGGAATTTCTGTCATATATATTATAATTGTCTTCATTGAGCTCAAATTCTATTTCCGGCGTGGCAGTCTCATAAGATGTACCGTCATTTGCCAGATTATTAAGCTCTATTTTTGCTCTTTTGAAATATGCGAAATCCGAGCTGTCAAATATTTCGCTATAAGCTTTCTCATATGGATTTATGGGAATGACACCGTCTACAAATAAATATTCTGGGTCATAGAGTCCTGAAGGCGAGTCATCAACAACAATAAAGTCATCGCCCTCATCAGTGTAGCTTACCTGATATTCAACTATACTGCGGTCATAGATAAATACATCCATTTCTATTGATTGCTCAGCAACCTTTACCTGCACTTCCTCTTCCACTCCATTTTCAATAACTGTCTGAGTCTCCAGCATATAAATAGTAGCAATAGCCGCATTCTGATCGGCTTTGGTGTATTCTCCGCCGCTTATTGACATGGTTTGTACAATATGATCATAAGACCACTCAACATAAACCAGCGCCTTGTCGTCGTTGTTTCTGAATTTTGCTTTGACCATCTGAGGCAATCCCACAAAACCTTCAAAAGGCTCTATCATAAGTCTGTTAATGGAATTGTCCCCGCTGAGGTCTAGTCTGTTAAAGTCAAACTCAATATCCTGTTCATTGGCTTCCCCTTCGGAAAGAGCTATTATATTCTGCAATTGACTGGGTATAACCTGAACGGGAACTTCAAAAGTCTGCTCAATATTGGTGTCCTTAGCAATAGTTGCAAGCACATAATATATACCGCCCAGATAGTTATATCTGAGATTTGATGTATCCCAATGAATATTTACTGTTTCGGCGCTTCCATTGCTAAACAAGACAGTTGACTGACTATAATCATCAAAATCAATCTTGTCATAAATACTTCCCTCTATCTGCTCATTTAAGCTTTGGGCTATCATTTCCTGAACAACAACTCTGACTTGCTTGGCTTGTCTAATCTCAAAGTTTTGAACACCGTTTGCTTCATCAAACTGCGTTGTTATACCAATATTGAAGTTTACATAATATGTCTTTTGGGCATAACCGCTTTCCTTATATCCCGCAAAGCCTATCGGGTCAACCTTGATATCAACATTTAGTCCTGACCTCATGGTATCGCCTGAAGGATTATGAGTTGTAACTACTTGATCAATATAGGGCTCAAGCTGCTCTTCCAGATCAACATAAGGCATTATGGATAATTCATCGGGAAGATTAACCTTGGGTATGTTGTCTATGTCTATTATTTCAGGGTCAATATTTATCTTAACAGTATGATTAATATATCCAAAGTTACTGTTTCCTATCTTTGCTGTGGCATAAGTGCTTTCGCTGAGATTGTCATACTCTTCAACATTTGTCCATACCACATCTAAAGGTAGCGTTTCACTTGCATCATTATTTATAAACTTAACATTGGCGTATTGAGGAAGCTCAATCTTGTCATAGGCCTTGAAAACATAGCTTTCGAAATTAATTTCGTCTTGAAGCTCGCCTTCTTCATCCATTTCCTCATAGAATCTGATATCCTTTTTCAACTCTCCATATTCTTCATATGTATATACTATTCTGGGACTGGAGTTGACAACATCAACATCAAATGTCTGTATATTACGGGTTTTTGTTCCCACAATTATGCCGTCTGTCAAACTAAATTGTTCATGAGCATAGAATTCTTCAGAATATGATTTGAAGTCTATATTTGCAGGCAATAATGATTCTGAACCATCAGCAAATCTTACATAAAGATTTTCTATATCAACCATTCTGAATGCGTCATGTATATCAAGCGTGCCGTCTTGCAAAGTCCATACAGGACTGTCGCCAGCGGACATTTCACTCAACAGCTTGGTTTCATCTTCTGTGCCAAACTGGGGTTCAAAGGATGAGATTGTTCGATCCTCAATATGGTCGCTAGGGATATTTACTAAAACATCTTGCTTCCATACGGGATTCTCCTCATAATCTCTATTTCTCACAGTAATAATTATAGTGTTTGTACCGCTTCCGTCATAAGTCATACCTCCGCTTGATGCAAATCTCCATTTGGGGATATCTTCGCTGTCAAGCTCAAGCTCCCAATAATCTCTGTCTATCAATAAATTTGTATCATTAAGAACCAGCACCATTTTATGTACTGAAAGCTGTTCGTCTACATCATCGTACTGAGAAAGATATTCATCTATGCTTTCGTCGTCATATGGGTCTATATTTTTATCTTCGTCATGGTTATTTATTTGTATGCCTGTTATATCAAGCTGTTGCACTGTTATTCTTACATTTCTTAAAGTCTGATTGCCAAATAGGTTATCCACAAGTTCCACATCGCTATAAAGTATCTTGCCATGGAAATTATTTGTCAAGTCCTCTTCCTCAATATTCAACCACTCAACAGGAACATTGGGTTGGGTTATATTGGAAAAATCGATAGCATAACGATCTTGAAGATTTATATCTTCGCTGGGGTCAAAACTCAAGCTCTCAACATCTGCAAAACCTGTGGCTATTCTTTCAGGTACATTTATCTCAACCTCAAGCTCTTCATGGTCTGCTGTGTAATCCTCATACCACTTATTCCATGCCTTTCTCTTGCGCGCACTAAGGCTATCTCCTGGATTTTCTTCTGTTATTGAGCCTAATATCCTGTCCAATTCAGCTCTTTTTCTATTGGACTTATCATAGAACATATC
>CAZVHD010000031.1:0-10835 GCA_964626765.1 uncultured Christensenella sp. | reverse complement strand
ATAAACAAAGAACCGATAATATCTCTATATCCAGCCTTTAAGACTTTCATTTTTGTTCTTTTGTCGGTTGCGTTGTAACAGCGCGCGTCCAAAGCCAAGGCAAGCTCGTCCGCCCGTCTGAACGCCGAAACAAAAAGTGGAATGAGTATTGGTAAAAGCGCTTTCGCTCTTGCTATGAGCCCTCCTGTGTCAAAGGATGCGCCCCTTGCTTTTTGCGCCATCATAATTTTATCAATCTCCTCCATAAGAGAGGGTATAAATCTCAAAGCTATACTCATAATTATCGCCACATCGTGAACGGGGAATTTAACCACTTTCAATGGGGACATAAGGCTTTCCATACCATCCGTCAGGTTCATCGGAGTGGTCGTCAAAGTGACCATAGTAGTACCTATAACCAAAAACACAAGTCGCATAGCCATTTTTGCCGAAAACATAAGCCCGTCCAATGTTACGGTGATAAACCAAAATTCAAAAAGAACTTGTCCCTCTCTGAAAAAAAGTATGTTTATTGACGCTGTCAAAATAACTAAATATAATATTCCTTTTATACTTTTTATAACGCTTTTGACGGGAACCTGCGCAACCAATATAAGTCCGATAAGAAAAACAAAAATTACAAGGTAGCTATAAAAGGTTTGGCATAAAAGAACAGCAATAATATAGACTATGGCAAGAAGAATCTTGACACGAGGGTCCATCTTGTGAAGAAAACTCTCGCCGGGATAAAACTGTCCAAAGGTGATACCTTTACCCATTTTTGCCTCCCAGCTTTTTTTTCAACTCCCCATACAGTTCCCCTACGCTTAGGCACGGCTTTTCCAGTTCAATGCCTCTTTCTTTAAGCATATTTTTTATTTTTACCGTTGTGGGAAGCTCAAGTCCCAGCTGATAAACCTTTTCTTTCATCTGAAAAAAATCTTGGGGCTTGGTGTCATACGCCAATCTGGAATTTTCCAATACAAACAGCCTTTGAGTATATTTTGCGATTTCGTCCATATTATGGCTTATCATAATAATGGTCTTTATTCTGTCGCCTTTCAAATTGGTGATTAAATTTAAGATATCTTTTTTTCCTACGGGGTCAAGTCCGGCGGTGGGCTCGTCCAGTATGAGAATTTCCGGACGGTAAGCGAGTACTCCAGCAATAGCGACTCTTCTTTTTTGCCCTCCAGAAAGCTCAAAGGGCGAACGGTCCTTTATACTCTCAAAATTAAGCCCAACAAGCTCAATCGCCTCTTTTGCGGCGGCATAGCTTTCATCTTCGGTCATTCCAAAATTTTTGGGTCCAAACATTACATCCTTCAGTACCGTTTCGTCAAAAAGCTGATATTCGGGATATTGAAAAAGCATTCCTATTTTTTGTCTTAATCTTTTATAGTCAACTTTCTTTTGGCTTAAATCTATATCAAAAACCCTAAGTTCGCCGCTTGTCATTTTGATAAGGCCGTTGAAATGCTGAATAAGAGTTGACTTGCCGCTACCCGTAGCGCCTATTATTCCAACAAACTCTCCTTCATTGATTTCCAGTGTTATATCGGTAAGAGCGTCCTTTTCGTATGGCGTCTTTTTCATATAGGTGTAGGAAAGATTTTTTACTTTAATTGACATATTTCCTCCACCAATTCTTCAACTTTTAGGCAGTTTCTTACAATGTATCCATCCCTTTTCAAAAGGTCGGCTATTTGACTGACGACAGGCGCTTCAAGCTTGACAGAATTTATCTTTTTAATATCCTTAAAGACTTCTTTTGGTGTCCCGTAATCCACGATTTCACCCTCATTCATTATATATACTTTATCGGCGTCTATGGCTTCTTCCATGTAATGGGTTATCAGAACAACTGTCATTTTATTTTCTTTATTTAGTTTTTTTATGACCTGTAAAATTTCCTTTCTTCCTAAAGGGTCAAGCATAGCCGTAGATTCGTCAAGTATTATAACCTCGGGCATCATGGCTAAAATGGCGGCAATCGCTATTCTTTGTTTTTGTCCTCCGGAGAGTTTGAACGGCGTATGGGTTTTGCGCTCTAACATATTGACTGCGGAAAGAGCCCAATCCACCCGTCTTATGATTTCCTTTCTTTCAACGCCTAAATTTTCTGCGCCGAACGCTATATCGTCTTCAATTATGCTTGCAACCATTTGGTTGTCGGGGTTTTGAAAAACCATGCCCACTTTTGTTCTTATCTCAAAAGTTTTTTCTTCTTGTTTTGTGTTTATACCTTTTACTGTTACATCCCCCTTGTCGGGAATTAGAAAACCGTTAAAAAGCTTTGCCAGAGTGGATTTCCCACTTCCATTATGACCTAAAAGAGCTACAAAAGAGCCTTCCTCTATGGAAAGGTTTATATTTCTTACCCCAAAGGTGGTTTCGTCGTCGCCCGTCTTATAATCATAACAGACATTTTTTAGTTCAATAATGTTTTTCATTTCAAATCAGTATAACATATCCCTTATAACCTTGACAAACAAACTTTAAGGCTTTTTTTGATAGTTAAAGTCCAAGTTTCTATGTTTATTATATAATAATCCTTTTTCATTTATTTGACAATTAAATATCTTTGTTATATAGTTAATTTTAATAACCATAATAAATTATATGGCAAAAGAGGTTTATATGAATAGAGTTTTAATTAAAGATGTTGACAAATTTATGGACAAAAAAGTAACTGTGAAAGGCTGGGTGGAGACCATAAGAGACCAGAAAAAGATGCAGTTTCTTGTCTTGAGAGACCATACCGGAAAGATTCAGGTTACCAATATGAAATCAGACAACGACGCTACAAAAAATATTTCCACTTGCTCTTTGGAGTCATGCGTAACAGTGACTGGCGTTTTGGTAAAAGCCCCCAATGTAAAAATGGGGCAAAAGGAAATCTTTGTGGAAGAGTTTGAGATTGACAGTCTTGCAGCTCCCCTCTTACCCCTTGATGTTTCTTCAAACACCGACGATGTTAGTCTTGACCATCGTTTAGACTGGCGCTATCTTGATTTGAGAAAGCCTGACAGGCTTTTAATATTCCAAGTGCAGACCACCGCTGAAATGGCGATGAGAGAGTATTGGGTACAAAACGGATATGTGGAACTTCACTCCCCTAAACTCACAGGCAATGCCACAGAATCAGGCAGTGAAGTATTTTGCATGGATTATTTTGATACAAAAGCCTATCTTGCCCAATCTCCTCAATTCTATAAACAAATGGCTATGGCGGCAGGTTTTGACAAGATATTTGAAATCGGTTCTGTATTCAGAGCAGAGCCTTCATTTACATCCAGGCACGCAACAGAGTTTGTCAGCATAGATATGGAACTTTCCTGGTTGACAAGCCACCACGAAGTTATGGACGAAGAAGAAAAGTGGATAAGATACTTTATGCAAAAGGTTAAGGATACTCACGCAAAAGAAATCAAGGAGACCTTTAACGCCGAAATAGAAATGCCCGAATGTGATTTTCCAAGAATTGCCCTTGCTGATGCAATAAAATTACTGGAAACAGAAATGGGATATACGGTGCCCAAGAAGAAAAAGGGTGACCTTGACCCCGAGGGCGAAAGGCTTATTTGCGAATATGCCAAGAAAAAATACAACAGCGATTTTGTATTTATCATAGATTATCCGGTATCTGCAAGACCATTTTATCATATGCGCCACAAGGACAACCCAAATCTCACTATGAGTTTTGACCTTTTGTGGAAAGGCCTTGAATTGACCACAGGAGCACAGAGGGAACACCGTTATGATATATTGGAAAGTCAAATCATAGAAAGCGGCATGAAGGTTGAAGGCGTGCAATTCTATTTGGATTTCTTCAAATATGGATGTCCGCCTCATGGAGGATTGGGCTTTGGTCTTTCCAGATACCTTATGAAACTGTTTGGACTTCCTAGCATAAAAGAAGTCACCTTCCTTTTCAGAGGACCCAACAGACTTACTCCGTAGTTTTGGATTATAAAAGACTTGTTAACAAAAAAACAAACCCGCCTTTTTGGGGCGGGTTTTATATTATAGACAAATAAGACCTTTTTTCATTGTCCCAAAAGTTACCAAAAGGCTTTTTGCGCCTTTTTTTGTTTGATAGCTTTTCATAAACACTCAATCTTGCAAGGTTTTGGTGTAGAAATACACATTAAAGGTGTCTTTTCCTTTGTAGGTATCAAAAGTGGTGGGCATTGAAAACTTTCTTTCAAATCCGTTATGATCATAAAAGCCAAAATTGCACTTATCGTCTGTATATACATATATTTTTTTGACTCCGTTTTCCTTACAGAACTTTTTGTAATTTTGCCAAAGCGTTTTCCCAATGCTCTTGCCTCTGGCCTTGCTGTGAACAATGAAGAATTCCAGCTCGCCTCCAAATTCTTCACCGCTCTTATTAAGAAGTTCTTTATATACCTTTAGAAGCCCTTGAAAGCTTTTAATCATATTTCTGTCTTCTTTGTAGCGATAACACATATAGCCATGATACAAGGCGGCAGGAATATGCCTAAAGTTTTTTACAAAACCTTTGAGTTTTGGCACCTTTCCAAAGATAAGCCCCACCACCTCATTGTCCATTTCGGCAACTTGAGTATAGTTTTGTCCTAGGATAGTTCCTAGCATAAAGGCTCTAATACAGTGGTATTTACATTTTTTGTTTTTTATATAATTATCAAAATTCCAGGCGTCATCAATCAATTGAGTGATATCTGAAAAATCTTTTTTTTCTAGGGGTCTGTAAATAATATCTGTCATATGGCCTCCTTTTTTTAATTATAGCACAAATCTATGCTTAAATGAATAATAAAATCTGTTTAATTAACGGATGAATTCTGTTATTACCAATTAAAAAACCCGCCACTTCGGGCGGGACTTTTATTTGGTGGACAATAACGGGCCGCGCATTAAGTAAAAGAAACTCTGATAAACAAAAAGAAATATCATTAATATTGTCTAACAAAAAGCTAATCTTCAGCGCCAGATTTGCCTAAAGGCAAATTTGCGAACCTTCGGTTCTCGCCTGTTATTACCAATTAAAAAACCCGCCACTTCGGGCGGGACTTTTATTTGGTGGACAATAACGGGCTCGAACCGCTGACTTCCTCCACGTCAAGGAGACACTCTACCAGCTGAGTTAATTGTCCTTAAGCATAATTATAATAGCAAAATCCCACAACTTTGTAAAGTGTTATTTGTATTTATGTCTTAGAAAATATCTATATAAACCAACATATCAAAAAAAAGATGCAGCCCCTGTGGACTGCATCTTAAATATTAATGTTTCTTGAAAAAAGTTCTTTACGCCATAAGTTTATCAACTATACCCGTAAAGATAACTCCTAAGCCATAAGCGCCTGCGTCGGGGTGACCCAAGCTTCTGTCGCCCACGGTTCCCGCTCTTCCTAGTCTGGCAGCAAAATCTTTGGTCTTTTCTGCTCCTGCTACCGCAGCCTCTGCGGCTTTTTTCATAGCCGGCAAAAGCTCTTCGCCGTCTTTTGCGCTTTCTGTTAGGCTATCCGCCGCCGGAGCAAGCGCGTCAATAAGTGTCTTATCTCCTACTTTTGCTCCCACGCCAAATGACCTTTCACCTGTCTTTTGGATGCTTTCTACCGCGCCCTGAAGCATTATAGCAAGTTCGCTAAGACCTATCTCTTCCACGCCTTTTACGGCTTTTGCCGCTCCACGAAAACCCGAGCCCCATATAGGACCGCTGGCTCCGCCGCAATATTCCATAATAACCATGCTACAACTTTTTAAGAAAGAACCTATATCATCAAAATCAAGGTCATTCCATTCTTTTTTCAGCTGTTTGAAGCCCTTTGCAAGACTCATTCCGAAATCACCGTCGCCTGCGGCTGAGTCCATTTTACAGAAATGAACTTCGTTTTCTATTATGATATCGGCCATTGTATCAATAATGTTTGCCATATCTTTTGTGGTTATTTTATCCATAAAAATAGTCCTCCTATGCCTTAAATGCGGGCGTATCCGCTGCTGCGTCAAGATATCCCTTGAGTTCGTCGTCAAGCTTAAGGATAGTTACCGAAGCTCCCGCCATATCAAGCGATGTCATAAAGTTGCCCACTATTGTTTTATAGATTTTGGCTCCTTTTTCTTCTATTTCAGTTGTGGTGGAATTGTTCAAAAGATAAAGCTCTTGAAGGGGTGTTCCGCCAAAACCATTGATTATGACAGCAACTTCTTGTTTGTCAATTTTGAGCTCCTCGTCTATTTGGGCTACCATTGACTTTGCAAGCTCGTCAGCGGTTTGAACTTTCATTCTCTTTCTTCCGGGCTCACCGTGAATTCCAACGCCATATTCCATCTCGTCTTCGCCCAGTTCGAATGTGGGAGAACCTTGAGCTGGAACGGTACATGATGTCAAAGCAAAACCAATTGATCTGACATTCTTTATGGTCTTTTCAGCAACCGCTTTTACTTCTGCAAGACTTTTACCCGCCTCGGCTGCGGCTCCGGCTATCTTATGCACAAAAATTGTGCCCGCGACACCTCTTCTGCCAACGGTATAAAGGCTGTCAGTAACAGCTATATCGTCATTTACATAAACAGCGTCCACATCGATATCGTCGTCTTTAGCAAGCTCAGCGGCTTCATTAAAGTTCATGCAGTCTCCTGAATAGTTTTTGACAATAAGAAGGGTTCCTTTTTTGGATTCGGTCTTTCCGATAGCCGAATAAACTTGCTTTATGCTAGGAGATGCAAAAACATCTCCGCAAACTGCGGCGTCAAGCATGCCCTTTCCAACAAAACCGGCATGGGCGGGCTCGTGTCCGCTTCCGCCGCCTGAGATAAGGCTGACTTTGTTTTTGTCAATATCTTTTTTCTTGACAACTTTGAATTTTTCTATGAATTCCACTTCGGGATGCGCTTTGGATATACCTTTGCACATTTCTATAACAACATTTTCCGGCGCGTTAATAATCTTTTTCATATACATCCTCTCCTTTTTATATTGAATTTAGAACTGAGAGGTTATTTTTCCTCTCAGCTCTTTTTTTTGTAATTATTGGTTTTTCTTTTTAGCAGCAACATCCGTTCTTTGCTTCGCTACCGATTTTGTCAGCTACAAGAATAGCTCCTGCAACAGCATCGGCTGTAACGGGGAAGGGCATGTTATGAATAGTCTCTTCGGGAAGACAGGCTTTTTCGCTGACCGCCTTGAGTTCTTCTTCAGAAAGGCTTTCCACGCCAATATCAGCAAGACAAACAGGAAGACCAACCGTAAGACAGAAATCAATAACTTCATAAATTTCTTCTTCGGGAGCGTTTTCCAAAACAAGCTGAACAAGGGTTCCGAACGCCACCTTTTCTCCGTGATACATCTTATGTGTGCCCTCAAGAACAGTAAGACCATTATGGATAGCGTGAGCTGCGGCAAGTCCGCCGGATTCAAATCCAAGACCTGAAAGCAAACTATTGGCTTCAATAATGTTCTCAAAAGCTGGGGTTACTTTATTGCTATCACAAGCAGCTTTTGCTTTTGCTCCCTCGTCAAGAAGGGTTTCATAACACAAAGTAGCAAGCGCCATTGCGGTTTTTGTTCCAACTGCGGGCTCTGTCAGTCCTGCGGTAACACCACAGGGAAGACCGGCGTTTACATTTCCAAAAGCCTGCTGAGTAGCGCGGGCCTCAAAATATGTGGATACGGCGTCGCCCATTCCTGATACAAGAAATCTGGTGGGGGCTTTTGCTATTACCTTTGTGTCAATAAGAACAACGCTGGGGCTATTTTTTAAGAAAGCATAGTACTCAAAAGCTCCGTCTTCAGTGTATATAACAGCTGAATGACTGGTGGGAGCGTCTGTGGCGGCTATAGTGGGAACAATTATAAGGTTGTCGCCCTGAGCTACGCATTTTGCTGTGTCAATAGCTTTTCCGCCGCCCAATCCTATTGTGCAGGCGCACTTATTTTTCTTTGCTACTTCTTGTAGTCTGGCAATTTCTTTTCTTGAGCACTCTCCGCCAAAATTGCTTTCAATAAACTCAATTTTGAATTTTTTTGCAGTAGCGTCAAGTTGCTCCTTTACTCTTGCCACATCTTCCTTGTGAGCAATAAGCAAAGCTGATTTTCCATAAGTTGTTACGAAAAAACCAAGATTTAATAATTCATCTTCTCCCTGAACATATTTTCCGGGACAAATAAAAGCTCTTCTCATAAATAATATCTCCTTTTTATTATAAGATTTCGTGTACTTTATATTATAGACGATTAGAAAAAAAAAATCATTGGACAAATCTGCTAATTTATGGTATTATTTTGTTGTACCTTTTGGCACACTGCATAAGAAAAGACAAAAGAGGCTTATTTTCAACGGAATTTCTTGCAATAATTTAGGCCCTAAAGACCAATTTGAGCTATAATTTCTTTATATCCTGACCCAATGCCTAAGGTAAAATAAAAACAAATTTTTCTTTGGAGGTTTGTCGTCTATGGCGGAAAGAAGCTTATTGCTTAAGCAACTTTTTGAGGCAGGAGATTTTCAAAAATTACAAGATAAGGTGGCTTTGGCAACCAATATCGCCATGATTACAGTTGATTTCACCGGTCGTCCGGTATCCCATCATAGTTATTGCAACGAATTTTGCAAGCGTGTTAGGAACGATAAAAACCTTAGTGAATATTGTCAAAAATGTGATTCCCGAGGCGGGCTTGAGGCCGCTAGAATCTCTAAGCCATACATATATGTTTGTCATATGGGACTTGTGGACTTTGCAATTCCCATTGTGCTGGGCGACACCTATGTGGGGGCTGTTATGGCGGGACAAATCCGCCTCAAAGGAGAATGCTCCGGCCTAGAAAGGGTAACAAACATCCAAAACGAGCATGAAATTGAAGGAGCGCTTAAAAGCCTTTATCAAGCTCTGCCGTCTATGTCTTTAGACAGAATAAAGTCTCTTTCTGATATGATTTTTTATCTTTACAATTATTTTATAAAAGAAGTCTCGGCAAAAATGCCTTTTGCAAAGTATGACGCGAACCCTTTGCAAAAGGACTTGTCCGAGCATAAAAACGCGCCTACTCTTCAAAAAGCTATACACTATATAAATGCAAATTTTCATAAGGAAATAAGACTTGAGACCCTGGCCGCGCTTTGTGAAATAAGCCCAAGCTATTTTAGCAAACTCTTCAAAAAGGTATACCGTTCAAATCTGTCCTCCTTTGTAAACTCCTTAAGAATAGATAGAGCAAAGCAGCTCATCCTAAAGACCAGTAAAAATATAGTGGATGTGGCATATGAGGTAGGATTCGAGGATTGCGGATATTTTATTAAGATTTTCAAAAGTTTTGCGGGAGTAACTCCCAGTCAATATCGTGAAAGCTTCAAGCCCTAATCCTTTCTCCCCTTGACTGTTTAATTTTTGATGGGATATACTTTATCTGAGAAGTTTTCAAAATTTTTTGGAACTTTTTCTTTGGACTTGAACACTTATATAATATAAAGAATTTTTATTCTTAAAATTGACAATATGAGGGGTGTTATTATGAAAAAAGTTTTTGTTTTTATTTTGGTTGTTGCGCTATCTTTTGTTTTTATTAGTTGCCAAGACCCCATAACCGCCGAATTATTATCCTATGCGTCGGAAATTGAGCCCGACCTTTCGGGTTTTGACAAAAGCGACGAAAAGTACCTGGATTCTTTTGTTTCTTTTTCCTCGTCTATTTTCAAAAAGCAAGATGGAGATGAAAATATTCTCATTTCTCCAATGTCCTTATATATAGCTCTTAGTATGCTTGCCAATGGAGCAAATAACGACACCTTAGCTCAGCTTGAAGATGCTTTGGGGCTTTGCGTTGAAGATATAAATGATTATTGTTACTCTTTATTATCAGCTTTTTCAGACAGGGCTGATTCTATTATGGATGTCAACAATTCTTTATGGCTTAACAACGCTCATCCCACTACGGTGGAAGACGAGTTTCTTGAGACAAACGCTCTTTATTACAATATGGATGTCTACAGAGATAACCTTACCTCTCCCGAAGGTTTGGAAAATATGAACAGATGGATTGATGAGAAGACAAACGGCATGATAAAACAAGCGGTAAAAGAACTTGACCCTCTAACGGTGTTGTTGATTCTAAATACCCTGTATTTTGAAAGCGCGTGGGCGCATGGCAAATATTCTTATACCAATTATGATTTTACCGACGCCAACGGCGATACCTCCTCACAAAAATTCATATCCGGTAAAACAAAAAGTGGTTATAGTTCAACTGGCTCTGCCGATGCGGTAAGAATTTATCTTGACGACGGTTATTATTTTCTGGGCATATTACCAAAAGAAAACGATATAGATAGTTATATAGAAAATTTTGACAAGGAAGAGTTAGCCGCTTTGTCAGGTTCTTTAGATTATGGCGTCCAAGTATTTTGGCGTTTGCCGGCTTTTTCATATGACTATGATTTTAGTTTTGTAGATGTTTTGGAAGAAATGGGCGTTGTGGATGTTTTTGAGGGTGGCGCCGCAGATTTAAGCAGGCTTGGTCATGTCGATGGCGCAAATATTTTTGTTAAAGACATCTTTCAAAAAACAAGAATTGAGCTCGACAATAAGGGCATAAAAGCCGCCGCTGTTACTGTCATTGTGGGTGAAGCTGAGAGCGCGCCTTCCGAAACCAAGTATCTTTATTTTGACAGGCCCTTTGTTTACGCTATTATGGACAGCCAAACAAACACTCCTTTGTTTATGGGCGCGGTTAAATATTTGTGATAAACTTTTTTTATAAAACAAAAAAACCTCCTGAGCATTCGCTTCGGGAGGTCTCCTCTTTTTGCTTTCCATTAAAAAAGAACAGACAAAAAATTAATAGTTCAAGAATTGTTTTTTTAGAC
>CAZVHD010000030.1:0-10984 GCA_964626765.1 uncultured Christensenella sp. | reverse complement strand
GTATTTCCATACCGCTTGAAAGCGTCTATAGTGACACTACTCCCTCCTTTTTGGGGTATTATTTTGGCAATAGTAATTATGAAGATACTTGGAATCTAGCTAAAAGCTTAAAATATATCGAGATACTAGAGGGAATTGAGCATGTGCCTGATTATGCTTTTTATGGGGCGAAGAATGTGGAACAGATAACATTTTCCGAGGGTCTTTTGAGTATAGGTGATTATTCATTTGCTGGAAGGCATGGAAGTGAAATGAAGTTAACAGAAATAACCATGCCCAACAATAACATTGAACAAATAGGAGAATTTGCGTTTTATGCTTGCAATAAGATTGAGAGTTTGGATATTGGAGAAAATATAGAGACTGTGGGAGATTTTGCTTTTGAGGGATGTCAATCCTTAAAGGAAATGAGCCTGCCGAGTGCGCAAGATGTGGGACGAGCTATTTTTAGGAATTGTTTGAGTCTTGAGGAAATCACAGTTCCATTAAAAGAAGAATACCACCAGGAAACAAATAGTTATTTGCTCTATTATTTTCAAGATAATTTAGGCTATACGGGATTTTGGGCAGACATTGTTTCAGCTGATTTGAAAACAATAAATATCTCTAGCGCCTTAACAAAAGTGCCGGACTTTGCGTTTTGGGGCTTTAATATCGTAGAATATATCAATTTTCAAAACACAATAACTGAAATCGGAACTCAGGCGTTTTCTGACAACAGTAGTCTTAAGGAGATAGCATTGCCCGAGGGTTTGACAAAAATTAGTGACTCTGCATTTTATATGTGCAAAAGCCTAAAAAATATCTATTTGCCTTCTTCTATATTAAATGTGGGAACAGCTGCCTTTGACGGATGTTCATCCCTTGAAAGAGTGGAGTTCGCTCCCCAAAGCCTTCCTGCGGCAATAGGAGCCAGAGCCTTTAATAAATGTCAAAGTCTTGAGTATATCAATATACCCGATAATAGTATTTATGAAATAAGAGATGAGACTTTCAAAGATTGTTCAAGCCTTTTGCAAATTGACTTGCCAAAAGGTATTCAGTACATTAGGGGATTTGCCTTTGAATCAAGCGGGCTTTTAAGCATAAATATTCCGTTTACTGTTTTAGAGCTTGGTATTGCGGCGTTTAGAAACTGTCAAAGTCTTTTGGAAATTAATTTTGACTATGAACTAAGCCGCCTTCGTAAAATTGATTTTCAGACATTTATGGGATGTCTTGCTTTAGAGCAACTTATAATTCCCGAAAGCGTATTGGAAATAGTTAATGAAACTTTTAATGACTGCATAAGCCTTAGGGAAGTTTATGTTTTGAGAGAATATAATTGGAAAGCTCCAAGTTATGTTACTATGGCAACCAGATTAAATGCGGAAACGGTATTTGAAAACTGTCACGATGATTTGACAATTTATGTTCCTAAAAACAATGCCGGCATAGTCGAGGACGGCGTACCTCACCCCGATGCCAGAAACGGGGTGACAGAGTATAAAAAGTGGTTTGGATGGACAAATTATGCCGATAGAATATTTGCTATTCCCGACGGATGGGAATATTAATAACTCTATTTTTTAAGGTATTTGACTTGATTTATAAATTGATTATTAAAAAAGTAAATGTTATAATAAATGAATTATACTAAACAATAAAGGATAAAGATGAAAATCAAAAAAAACAAAAAGGAAAACCTTGAGCTGACAAACAGAAAAGTTGATATAGCCAACGGTCTTGACCTTCAGCAGATAGAGGATAGAAGAGAAAAAGGTTATATCAACCATGTGAAAGTTGGCGCGAGCAAGTCTGTGGGCAAAATTTTTGCCAGCAATATTTTTACCTTTTTTAATTTATTAACATTATTAGTTTTTCTTTGGCTTATGACTGTTGCCGAAAGTTTTGAGGATTTGAAAAACACAACTTTTATGCTAATAATCATTATAAATACCGGAATTGGTATTATCCAGGAGCTCAAAGCAAAAGCCAAGCTTGATGAATTGTCGCTTATCTCATCGCCGGCGGTGAAGGTACTTAGGAACGGAGAGCACTCAGAAATAAAGTTAAACGATATTTTGTTGGATGAAATAATTGCCTTGAGGGCAGGAGACCAGATATGTTCGGACTCCATACTTAAAGAAGGCACACTTGAAGTAAATGAAAGTCTTCTTACAGGAGAATCTCTTCCGGTGAAAAAAGAGATTGGCGATAAACTCTTGTCCGGCAGTTTTGTTGTATCTGGAAAAGGAGTGAGTCAAGTCACACATGTTGGAACAGACAATTACATCCAAAAGCTTGCCTTGAAAGCCAAGGAATTTGGCGAGAATAAATCAGAACTCATAAAGTCCATAAGATACATTATGCGAGCTATTGGAATTGTTATTATTCCAATGGCTATTTTGTCATTTTTGAATAACTTTAATGCTCAACTTGTTATTCTTAACGAACAGGCAAATATCTTTAATTCCACGGGAGGGTTTTTAGAAGCAATACCTTATACCGGTCAGTTTATAAACCATTTTGACTCGGAACTTCTTTATGCGGCGTATAGAGATGCTGTAACATTTAGCGCGGCAGCAATGATAGGGATGATTCCAATAGGAATGTTCTTATTGACTTCTGTAGCCTTGGCTGTGGGCATTGTTCGTTTAGCAAGGAAAAAAGCCCTTGTTCAGGACCTTTATTCAATAGAAGCTCTCGCAAGGGTAAATCTGCTTTGTCTTGATAAGACCGGAACAATAACAGACGGTACAATGGAAGTAATGAAAGTTATAAAACTAAAAGAAAAGGATGATAAGATAGAGTATTCGGTATCCGACATAGTATATTCTATGCAGATGGCGCTTGATGAAAACAATCAGACAGCAATAGCTTTAAGAAAATATTTTCATTCTGACAAGATATTAAACCCTTTGAATTCCATACCATTTTCATCAGAGAGAAAAGCAAGCGCGGTAAAGTTTTCAGAGATAGGATACTGCGTTTTGGGAGCTCCTGAATATGTTACAAAACGCCTTTCAACCAAAGTTACAGATAAGATAAACTTTTACCAGAAAAAAGGAAAAAGATGTCTATTACTTGCCGTTAACACCACAAAGTCAGCGGCGTCTAAAAACAAAATTCCCGAACACTCCACGCCTTACGCTCTTATCGTATTGGAAGACAACATTAAGAGCGAAGCTGTTGGAACAATTAAACTTTTTAAGGAAAACGGTGTTGATGTCAGGGTTATATCGGGCGATAATCCAATAACGGTTTCTGAGGTGGCAAAAAGAGCCGGCATAGATAACGCCGAAAAGTACTTAAGTCTGCAAAACCTTAGTGATGATGAAATAAGACAACAGGCGATGAAATATACCGTATTTGGCAGGGTGAACCCCAACCAGAAGAAATTGCTTGTTCAACTTTTTAAGGAAAAAGGAAGAACAGTGGCTATGACAGGCGACGGGGTCAACGATATATTGGCTTTGAAAGAAGCGGATTGCTCAATTGCCATGGCAAACGGAAGCGAGGCCACAAGAAATGTATCTCAACTTGTGCTCTTAGATTCAAATTTTGGTTCTATGCCGTCTATCGTAAACGAGGGAAGGCGTGTTATCAATAATGTGGAAAGGGCAAGTTCGCTTTTCTTGACAAAAACTGTCTTTTCTTTCTTACTTCTTTTATCGCTTATAATTCTTGGAATGAGTTATCCCATTGAACCTGTTCAATTGACTTTTACGAGTATGTTTGTTATAGGTATAGCGTCTTTTGTTTTAGCGCTTGAGCCCAATAAAAATCAAATCAAAGGAAAATTCATAAAAAACATTGTCAAAAATGTATTTCCTCCTGCAATATCAATTGTAGTGGCGATCCTTTCAATTATGCTGCTTTGGAAAAACGGATATTTGGATGTGTCAAGAGAGGAATACCAAACTATAATCACTTATACGATTTTTGGGATATTTATGCTTGTTTTGTTTAATATATCCAAGCCTTTTAATGTAACCCGCACAATACTATTTGTAGGCATACTAGTTTTGGCTGTTAGCATAGGAATTATTCTGCCACTTCTGCCAAACCAAAGCCTAAATTTATATAAATTATCCACCTTATCAAGCCTTGTTAGCATAACTGTTATTCTTTCCGCGCTGTTTCTTGCCGAAAATGTAATAAAAATTGTGGATTATATCATAAAGAAATACGAAGAAAATGCAGAGCGTAAGGGATATAGGCTTGGAAACAGGCAAGGAATGCTTGTTCCTGATGATATCTTATATGGAAAAAAATATTTAAAATATAAAGAGAAAAAAAACCTATGATTTTTTATTAGTATTGACAACAGATTTTTATGGGTGTAAGATAATAACATGAGAATATTTAACCAAAAAATAAAAAAATAATATGAAAGGGAGGTTCCCATGAAAAAAAGTAAATTGTTTATCGTTGTTGCGATAATTATTTTGCTAGCTTTCTCTATGATAGCATGTGACCCTGACGGAACAGGCTATACCATAAGCTTTGACACGACGGGCGGAAGCAACATAGAGGATATTGTTATCGATAAGGACACAGAGAACTTTGATATGCCTCAAGACCCTGAAAAAGAAGGGTATTTGTTTGAGGGATGGTATCTGGACAGCGACTTTGAAACAGAAGCTACACCAGAAAATATCCTTGCAAGTCTAGACGAAGACTCAACAAGCATAACCCTATATGCAAATTGGACAGAGGCTGAGCCCACTGGCTATACTATCAGTTTTGATGTTGATGGTGGAAGCGAAGTTGCCGATATTGAAATTGACAGCGAGACTGACGATTTTGAGATGCCTTCGGACCCCGAAAAAGATTTCTGGGTTTTTGACGGATGGTATATGAGCACAGATTTTGATACCGAGGCAACACAATCCAATATTCTTTCCGCTCTTGATGAGGAAAACACAGAAGTTACAGTATATGCAAAATGGATGGAAATACCTTCAAGTCAATCCGAATCAATGTTGCAGGATGCGTTTGAATTCATGTATGAAGAAACATCAGGTAAAAATATGCCTGCCGAGCCTACCTCAGAGGATCAAACAGAACTTGATGCTTTGGAAGATGATATTATTGATTTTGGCTTTGATCTTTCAGCAGAAGACAACGTATTCGATAAATACGATACATTGTTTAGCAACTTTTTAATAGATTACTATGAGTATGCAAACGGATCTTATTATTTGGAAATGTGGGATGAGATATATAACCACGAAGAAGACTATGATACACATTCCGAACAAATAGAACGGATTGAAAGGGAATATGGTTTCAATATAGAATATAGAGATAGTATTGAAACAATTATCTATAACTTCGAAGAAAATTATACATGGACTAATGAACAAATAGAGAAGATTGAGGAATATAAAGATTTGCTTGAAAAATTTGTTGATTATGAAAATTATCTTAATGAATTAGAAAGCTTTAATAATTTAATGAGCGATGTTATTGATGACATAGGCGATATAAGAAGTCCTAAATTGGCAAAAATGGCATCATATCTCAATAGTTATGATTATGACAGCTTTATGGAAGAGATTGACAGAGACGGTTACATATCATATGAGCCTGATATTACCAGATTGCCGTCATTTTTTGTTGATATGATTAGAGATAGCGAATTTACTACGGATGATGTAGGAAGATTTTTATATGCTTTCATAAATTCGTTTATTGATCAAACAGGCGATGAAGAATTCTTACAAGAAGTTCAAGGCGCGCTTTCATTGGAACTCATAACTGACTTTTCCGAACTTGTGCTTGGTTATGTATCCATCATTGAAGATATGAATCTATTAAGTACAGTGAGAAACATCGTTGAAGATGAAGAAAATGAAGGTGATCCCACAATAGCTGAAATGGCAACCTTAATAAGCGCGATGAAAACTAGCCTTGACAGCTATTTAGCTGATTATACTCAAGAGGAAATAGACGATGCATTTAATGCTGTTATAGGTGTTCTTAGCACTCTTTCCGCTACTGAATATGCTGAGGGGGAATATATACAGATGATAATGAGTATGCCTCTGTTCCCGACAGACGAAGGCGGAGTTTATACAACAATAGAAGATTTCTCAAGCATATTGGATATTTTTGATACGGACGCTTTGAATGTATTCTTAGTAGAAATAGACGACGAAGGCAAAAATATAGTTATTCCTAAAATGATGGATCCAACAATTTCTGAACAAGATGAGGACCGCTTTATGGCAAATATTGCTATACTGGAAGCTAAGTTAATAAATATACTTACCGACGGAGATGCTTTGAAATATGAAGAAGCTTATGGAAAGCTATTGGATACTCTGGAGATTGTTTTCCCTAACCATTTAATTGAACAAAATGATGGTCCCGTGGATATGGGTATTATAATAAACGAAGTTTTTGATGCTATCAGAGATAAATTGAGAGACCATAGTTATGACACAATTGATATTACAAGTATACAAACTCTTGCTGAAGAGCCCTTTATCACCGAGGGAGAACCGACCATTAATGAAAATAGTCCGGAAATCCAGGAACTCTTACTTATGAAAACACTAGCAAACACTATGCCTTATGAACAACTTATTAGTCAGGTATATAGCTTTTATGGCATAAATGAAGATTCTGGAGAAGGCGAAGATGAAGGCGGAATATCATCATTCCAGCTTGGATTTGTCTTATATCTTTTAGATATAGATTCAGCGAAATTACAAGATTTTGTTGATGATCTTACAGATAGTGAAACAGGTTTGCCTTTAGATAACTATATAATAGGCGAAGGTGATGAGGCCCAATTTGATTCTGTGTCTTTTGTTCTCGACATAATACCTATGATAAAAGAAGCTGAACTGGATACAGAAATAAGTGACTTGTTGGTCTGGGCTTTGGAATACGGAGCGAATATTGGTTCTGAGCTTATAAGTCCAAATGGCTTTGATACATTAAGAGATGATATAACAATAAGAGAGAACTTAGTCTATTTAATCCTAAATATCGCATTAAATGCCGATACAATGGACCCCTTTACAGCAATTAGAGATGCTTATTCAGAAGATTCTATTGCGCAAGACGAACTCTCTGATGTTATGGATGTCGTACTGACAATCGCCGAAGAAGTTGCAATGACAATAGAAGAAAATCCTTTAACAGATGACGAAGTGACAACAGCGTTTGCTATTGTTAGAGAAGTCTTAGGCGATGAGGCATATGACTTTGAAGCCACAATAACTCTGATGGAAAATTTAGAAGAACTTATCTTCGAGATGATGTCAATAGAAATGGATGAAGAGGCATTTCCCGCAGAGATCTTTGTGTTCCTAAGCAAAGTCTCAGTAGAAATATTTGGTGTTGATTTTGGACCCGAGGTTACAATCGAGGATAGATGGGCGAACGTCAATACAATATTAGACAACGCCAATGATGAAGATAGAATAGCAGGAATCTTGGAAGTTATTTTTGATAACTATACTGATGTAATATATATTGCTCAAAAAGATATTAATAATATTCCACCTGAAACTGATGATCCTGAACAAGAAGACTATGAGTTATGGCAAAAGATACACAATTTGGCTAACCAATTGATGCCTTTCTTCCCCGAAGAAGAGTCAGGAGACCAGTCTGATAAATAAAAACCAAAATTCACAAAACTAAATTAAACAGGAATAGGACATAGCAATATGTCCTATTCCTTAATTAAAAAGGTAAATATGAAAATTGTTACGGCAAAAAATCTAGTAAAAGAGTTTCATAGCAAAAAAATAAAAAACAGGGTAATAAAAGGAGTTAACCTTGAGATTGAAGAGGGTGACTTTATAGCTATTACAGGAGCGTCCGGTTCGGGCAAAAGCACTTTGTTATATTTACTTAGCGGACTAGACAGACCTTCCTCAGGTTCGGTTTTTTTTATGGAAAAAAACTTGTCCGAATACACTGACAGGCAAATGGCAAAGCTCAGAAGGAATGAAATGAGTTTTGTCTATCAATTCTATAACCTTATTCCAAATTTGAATGTATATGAAAATATAGTTTTGCCAAAAAGAATAGAAAAAAGATTAAATACTTCCGATAAAAAATACCTTAATGAGCTTTTAGACTTTGCCGGAATAAAGCATATTATACACTTAAGACCAAATGAAATATCCGGAGGAGAACAACAAAGAGTGGCGTTTGTTAGAGCAGTTTTTACCCGTCCCAAAATCGTTTTTGCAGACGAACCCACAGGAAATTTAGATAGCGTCTCTGGTGAAAAAGTAATGAATTTGATAAAAGAGATAAACAACACCTATAAAACAACAATAATCATGGTTACTCATTCTGAAGACAATGCCAAGGCGGCTAAAAAGGAACTAAAAATGAAAGATGGCATCATAATTTTTGATAAATGATACTTAAACAGGCGTTAAGGAATTTCTCACAAAACAAGATTAAGACCACGGCAATAATTGTGACTGTGGCTTTATGCTGTGTAATGCTTTTTTTCAGTTTGATTTATTCTCAAATCATTAAAGAAGAATTTCATGAAAGTATTCCTGTTGAAGCTCAAAACTCAGAAATCAGAATAGAATATACTCCAAAAAGCCGTACAAGAATTATTAATGTGTCTTTTCTTGAGGAGTATATGGAGGACATTGAATTTGCAGCGGGAGTATTGGATATATATGGAGTGGCTAATATAAACCGTGAAACGCATTATATTAACCTTAGAGGGATTTCTTATGAAAATCTAAACGACATAAATGATTTGAAATATATTGAAGAAGAAAATAAGCCTAAACCCGCCCAAGATGATATCATAATCAGCGAAAAAACCGCTCAAAGATTAAATTTAGGTTTGGGTAATTCAATAAGAATAAAGGTCGAAAACGAAGAAAAAACTTTTTATGTGACAAAAATAGCTCAAGACCACCCATGTTTTGAAAGAGCAGGGGTATTTGTTATATATGGTATGGAAAAATATGTAAGCGGATACTTTCCCGGAGGTGGTTTTGGTAATTTCTATAATAAAATTCATATAAAAACCAAACCACATGTCAACAATAAAGAGTTTATGGAGAGAATTTCTAAAATACCTGAATATTCTGGCTATGAAGTGAAATCTGAGACGGACACAGAGACCTATGACCAAACAGCAAGAGATATAGCCTTACCCTTGACAATAGCGGGTATGGGATGCGTGGGAATGGTCATGATTTTGATTTATCTTATTGTAAATTCAGACTTAAAGAAAAAAACATTGTTAATTTCCCAGCTTAAATCAGTAGGAGCCGATAACCGTTATATTTTTAGTATCCTTGCTCTTGAAGGGCTTATTTATATTATTATTGGAGTGGTGTTAGGCGTTTTGTCAAATCTATTTTTGCTTTATAGGGTACTGCCGCAACATATGAATTTTGATGTAGGAAATAGCGTATATCTTATAAGACTGGTTCTTTCAGCTATATTCAATGCTGCGCTAGTTTTTGTTTTATTTATTTTCCCCATTTATAAGTCCAAACATGTTTCCATAAGAAAATCATTTGTGATATCTAAAAACACTCTTTGGAAAGGCAAAAAGATTGTATTTATTGTTGGGATTTTAATGCTTGTTGTATCAGTTTTTCTTGTTATACCAAAGCAGTTGAATGAAATAAGAGGTATTTTTGCTTTTATATTAGTATTTTTTGGTATTGTTATTATACTTCCCTATGCCGCTAAAGGAGTGGCTTATCTTTTTGAAAAATTTGCGAATACCACAATACCTTTTATCTCTTTTAGAAATATTCAACAGGAAAAAACAGTTGCAAATAATTTGAGGATACTTTTTTCAGCAATAATTGTTTGTAGTATAATAATAAGCGCCACTTCTCTAACTTCTGATTTAACCTATCAGATTGTTTCAGATGTCGATTGTGATATCATTATACAAAATGTAAAAGGAGAAAGCGAATATCAAAAGAATAAAGTTATTCAGACTGAAGGCGTATATGATGTTTACTCATACTTTTATAAGAAGACAGAAATGTCCAGGGGAGATGAGAGCATAAATGTAAATATTATTGGCATTAACCGTGATGATTTTGATTTTATGAAAAACACCGGCGATTTGACATCTAAGGAAGAACTTCTAGGAAATCTTGACGAAAAAGACGGTATGCTCGTTGATTATATGTACCATAAGGTATATGGTATTGATATAGGTGATAAATTAACTATTGCCATAAATGATATAACTCATGAAATTGAAGTGAAAAATTTTTATAATTCCTATCAATATGGCGGGAGCACCGTTACAATCAATAATCAATTATTAAATGAACTATATGATATACCTTTATATAACACAATAGTGTTAAAAACCCGTAACGATATTAATGAAACGGTAATGATATTAAGGGCAAAATTGGGTGTGCAAAATGTTATAGTGCTTAATAAATTTTCTGTTTTTGAGATTTATATAGACATACTGGAAAACTCAATTGATTTTGCGTATTTGTTTGCCGCTTTAATTACTATTGTATGTTTATTTGGAGTCTTTACGAATATTATTAATTCAAGAGAGCAAAGAAAATTGACATATTATCAGCTTTATTCACTTGGAGTTAATAAAGAAAAGATAGTGTTGATTGAGCTTATTGAAAATATATTTGTGGCTGTTTTTTGCGGCATTTTTGTTATGCTTTCTCATTATATTTTTTCTTTGTCTGTGACAAACGCGCTTGCCATAAGTAAAATTTACATTCCCCGTCCCATTTCTTTTCTTGATACTCTTTATGTAGGATTGTTTTTTGGCATAAGCTATGCTTTATTTGCAATAACCGCCTATTTCAGTATACAAAAAAATAAGGTTGCCGCCGCATTAAAAAATGATTAATACTCCCAAATTGCTCTTTTTTTTAACAAACCTTATTTTTAATATTATTATTGACGGCGTATACCTTTTATGTTACTATATATGTGTATAAGTATAAAACTTTTTAATATTTGCATATAATGTAGTGAACCATCATAAAGA
>CAZVHD010000029.1:5004-11030 GCA_964626765.1 uncultured Christensenella sp. | reverse complement strand
GCCTGTGTATTCGTCGTCGTCAATTATGTATAGCTTTGCAAAGCTTTGCAAATCCCCGGCGCTAACAGTTATAAAGACAATACCCTCTTTTTTGGGTATAATCTGATGGTCATCAACCGTTGCAATGGTGGGGTTTGATGATGTGATTGTGTATTCAGCTTTTCTAGGTCTTATTTTTATCTCAGGCGTCAAAGCTTCATCGGGCATGACAAAATATTCGTCTTTGTCAAAAGACACAGACCGAACCTGAGAACAACTTGTTAAAATCATGGCAGTCATAAGTATAATTACAAACAACAACACCTTACTCAATCTATTCATACAAAAATATTATAACATATATAAGTAATTATGAAGTGTAAATTAAAGTAATTTTATCTAAATTTTCCATCTGACAACGAGCTTGAATTTTGCCCTGTTTTTTTTCAAGCAATAATTAATGTTTATTATTTTTATGCCAAATACACAATATAAAAAGGGAGGTTTTTTATATGACAATTGAAGATAGAGAAATGCAGATGAGAGAGGGAGACAAAAGAAGAATGCTTATGTCCCTTAAAGACGAGGCTTATACCACAAAGAAACTGTATAAAAAAAAGAATACTAACAAACCGGTAAGCAGCTAAAGCCTTAATTGATTGATTATTCCTTATAATGGGGTTATAATTAAACTAAAAAAGGCGAAAAAATGAAAACGGTATTAATAAGCGGCGCTACTGGCGGCATAGGGCAGGCAACAATAGAAAAACTTGTTAACGACGGGTTTATTGTTGTGGGTCTATACAACGCTAATCATGAAAAGGCCAAGTTGCTGGAGAAAAAATGGGGCGTAGATATGTACTCATTGGATTTAGGCTTGGCCGAAAATATTATTCAAACGGTAAAAAAAGTTATAGATAAGTACGGGAAAATAGATGTTTTGATAAATAACGCCGGCATATCTCAACAAAAACTTTTTACCGATGTGACCGACTGTGATTTGTCCAATATGCTAAATGTCAATCTAAAAGGCGCTATGCTTTTAACAAGGGCAGTTATACCGTCTATGGTAAGTCAAAAATATGGAAGAATAATAAATATAAGTTCTGTATGGGGCGTGTCAGGCGGAGCATGCGAAGCGCACTATTCGGCAAGCAAAGCGGGACTTATAGGATTCACAAAGGCGTTAAGCCGAGAACTTGGCCCGAGCAACATCACCGTTAATTGCGTTGCCCCCGGCCTTATAGATACCGATATGAATAGCGATATATCCCAAGAAGAAAAGAAAGAATTCGCCATGCAAACTTCTTTACAGAAAACAGGCTCTGCCGATGATGTGGCATGCCTTGTGGGTTTTCTTGCAGGAGATGGAGCAAAATATATCACAGGCCAGGTTGTAGGTGTTGACGGGGGCTTATAAGTTTACATAAGCCCAGATATTTGGCCTTCGGAATTTATTGTCATTCTTTCTGAATTCGGACTTTGGGGAAGCCCGGGCATTAAAAGTACATTATTGCACAGCGCTAGAATAAAGCCCGCCCCGGCTTTAACCTCAATTTCCTTAACAGTAAAGTCAAAACCCTTTGGACAGCCAAGAGCCGTCTGGTCACAGGAAAAAGAAAATTGGGTTTTTGCTATGCAAACGGGGAATTTTCTGTATTTGTGATTTTCCTCAATTTTTTCCATTTGCTGAGAAGCTTCTTGTGTAAACTCCACTCTTCCCGCTCTATATACTTTTATGGCAATTTTTTCTATTTTCTTTTTGAGAGAATCCTCAAGGTCATAGGCATAATCTATTTTATTTGAACTTTTTTCACATATTTCCACAACTTTCTCCGCAAGCTTTTTTGAGCCTTTGCCGCCATCGGCAAAACAAGTGGTTTCAATTGCGGGTGTGTCCAGTTCTTTGCAAAGCTTTTTCAAAAGTTCAATTTCGTTTTTGGTGTCAAATGAGAATCTATTTATGGCAACAACAGGTTGAATTTTGAAAACATTTTTCAGATTTTCTATGTGAGTCTTTACATTTATAAATCCTTTTTTAATTGCTTGTGGATTTTCTTTTGTCATTTGTTCAGAGGCAACACCTGCATTATATTTTATGGACCTCAAAGTTGTGACTAGAACAGCGCAATCGGGTTTCATGTTTGCTACTCTGCATTTTATGTCAATAAATTTCTCCCCTCCAAGTTCGGCTCCAAAACCCGCTTCGGTAACAGTATATTCTGAATTTGAAAGAGCGGTTTTTGTGGCGAGAATGCTGTTGCACCCATGAGCGATATTGGCAAAAGGTCCTCCGTGAACAATGGCTGGCGTGCCTTCAAGAGTTTGCACAAGGTTGGGCTTTATGGCGTCTTTCAAAAGAATGGTCATAGCGTCCTGCCCTTTCAAATCTCGAACAGTTATCTCCTCGCCGCTCATGTCGTATCCCACAACGATGCTTGCCAAACGGTTTTTTAAGTCGTCTAGGGATGTGCTAAGGCAAAGAATCGCCATTATTTCGGAGGCTGCTGTTATTACAAAACCATCGTTACGGGGGACACCTGTTTTATCTCCGCCCATAGCCACTTTTATTTCTCTTAAGGCTCTATCGTTAAGGTCAATACACCTTTTCCATATCACCTGAGCGATTCCAAGCTGATTGCCTTGTTTTATGTGATTGTCTATAAGCGCCGACAAAAGATTGTTTGCAGCGGCAATGGCGTGAAAATCTCCTGTGAAGTGCAAGTTTATATCTTCCATAGGAACAACCTGGGAATACCCGCCGCCGCAGGCCCCGCCTTTAATACCGAATATTGGACCCAATGAGGGTTCCCGAAGGGCAAGGCAGGTTTTTTTGCCCAGTTGGGACAGACCGTCCGCAAGTCCTATGCTAATAGTGGTTTTTCCTTCTCCCATCCTTGTGGGACTCATAGCCGTGATAAGTACCAGTTTTCCAAAAGGTTTTTCATCAAGAGTATTTATTTTGGCTTTATGGTCTCCATAGGTTTCTATATCCTGAATTTTTAGATTGAGCTTTTTTGCAATTTCAGCAATTGGTTTCATGGTATTGTTTCTTGCAATTTCAACATCTGAAAGCATATTGATTTATCCTCCGAAAAAATATTTATGTATTTATCTTTTATATTTTAATCTTTTATATACCAAAAGTCCAACGATTACGACCATTGTTAATAAAATCGGTGTGATAACAAGCCACTTATTAAAAAGAAAAATACCTCCGACATTATAAATCAAATAGGACATCGCATAAGCTGTCAGAAATTGCAAAGCCATTGCAACAAAAAGCCATTTGGCCGAGCCAATTTCTTTTTTGGTGGCGGCAAGAGCAGCAACACAAGGAAAATTCAGTAGTACAAAAGTCATAAAAGAGTAGGCGGCAAGAGGTGAGAATATTTGTTTGAGGGATGCAACAAGCGCGTTGCCCGATGACCCAAGCAAGACCGAAAAAGACGATATAACAGTCTCCTTAGCAATGGTTCCTGACAGCAAGGCGACAACGACTTTCCAATCTCCAAACCCCAAAGGAATAAATAAGGGCGATAAAAGTCGCCCCAATGACGCTAACAAACTGTATTTGGCATCAACCATTTGAAAACAGTAATTAAAATTGCTAAAAAACCAAATGACAACTGACGCCAAAAGAATTAAAGAGCCAACTTTTAAGACAAAAGATTTGCTTTTTTGCCATACGCTCATAAGAATATTTGTAATCAAGGGTACTCGATAGGGCGGCAGTTCCATTATAAAGGCCTCCCCCTCACTGCTAAAGGCTTTTGTATTTTTCAAGATAAACCCTAAAACAACTATTATTATGATACCCAGAAAATACATTGATGGAGCTGCAAAATAGCTTTTAGGAAAAAACGCCGCCACAAACAAAGCGAATATAGGTAGCTTTGCCGAACAGGGAACAAAGGGCGTAAGAATTATGGTCAACCTTTTTTGAGAGGCATCTTTAATAGTTTTTGAGCTCAAAATAGCCGGAACGCTACACCCGCAACCCATTATCATGGGGATAAAGGACTTTCCGCTCAAGCCAATTTTAGTAAAAAGTTTGTCCATGATATAAGCTACTCTTGCCATATAGCCCGAACCCTCGAGCAAACTTATAAAAAAGAATAAAACAATGATTTGCGGCAAAAAGGTCAGAACCGTTCCCATACCTCTTAATACGCCTTCAGTAATTAAAGAATTTGCCCAAGAGGGGAAAGATAGATTATCTTTTATCCAAATGATAAAGCTGTCCAAACCTCTTTCCATATAGTGCAATACATATTTTCCTGTTAATTGCACGGATATAAAGTAGATAAACCAAATTATCAAAAAGAAAATGGGAAAAGCCAAATATTTATTGGTGATTACTTTATCTATTTTTTCCGTGATGGAAAGTTCTTGAACTTTTTTTGTCAGTACTTTTGAGACTATCCACTCAGCGTGCTTATATCTTTTTTCATAAAGCTCAAAATGAATGTCTTTTTGTTTTTCTGTTTTGAAATTTAATTTTGGATTGGATGAAGAAAGGTTTCCTTTTTTTATATTTTCTTTAGATAGTTGGCTTAGAACGATGTCCATAAGGTATGACAAATTTATCTTTTTGGCAGCGGATATTAAAACTGTTTTGACATGGAGCATTTCTTCTAGCTTTTTTAAGTCAATAGACATATTTCTTTTGTTGAGCTCGTCGGACATATTGAGCGCCAAAACAGTATTTATACCGGTGTCAAGAAGTTGCAGGGTCAGATTAAGGCTTCTTTCCAAATTTGTAGAGTCTATAACATTTATTATTAAATCGCAATTTTGGTTTAATAGGTAATCAGCCGCTATTTTTTCATCGGGAGAATAAGGGCTCAGGGCATAGACACCCGGCAAGTCAATGATTTCAATAAGCCTGTTTTTATAGTATGCGCCGCTCTTTTTTTCCACGGTAACACCCGTCCAGTTTCCTACTGACTGGCGCATTTTTGTTAAAGCGTTGAAGAGTGTTGTTTTGCCGCAGTTGGGATTTCCCATAAGGGCAATCTTATAAGGTTTTTGCATTTATGTCCTTAACGATTATTTGTTCACAAACAGATTTTCTGATTGCAATATAGACGCCTCTTGCTTCTATAAGCAATGGGTCGCCCAAAGGAGCGTTTCCAAGATAACGGATTTTCACACCTTTTGTGACCCCCATATTTATAAGCCTTTTTGAAACAATGTCGGAACAGTGTATTTCTTTTATTTTAGCTGTTTGCTCTTTTTTCATTTCCATTAATGTTTTGACTGTCATAATCACCCAATAAATATCTTATTCCTATGATACTTATTTTAGATATGAGAATTTTCTATAATTTTTAGGGTAATATAAAAAAATAGCCGTGGTTTTGACCTATGAGCTATGAATAAGTTGAATCTTTTGATATAATAAAAAAAAGTTTGGGAGGTTATATGAAAACATACAGAAAAGAACTTAAGTTTAATACACCTACAAGAAGGTCTGTTATCAACATCACGCCTCAGGTGGAAGAGGCTCTTAAAGAAAGCGGCATAACCGAAGGTATAGCTTTAATAAACGCTATGAATATAACAGCCAGCGTTTTTATAAACGACAACGAAAGCGGTCTGCACAGAGACTTTGAAAGATTTTTGGAAAGACTGGCTCCTGAAAAACCCTATGAGCAATATGACCACAATGGCTTTGAGGACAACGCCGATGCCCATCTTAAAAGAACAATTATGGGAAGAGAGTCCGTTTGCGCCATTACTGAAGGCAGACTGGACTTTGGCACCTGGGAACAGATATTTTATGGTGAATTTGACGGAAAAAGAGAAAAAAGAGTTCTCATAAAAATTATTGGCGATTAAAACCTGAAAACCCCGATAAAAGTTTCAAGATAATATTCAATAAATAGTATTTGTGAAATTATTGCCTTAACAAATAAGACAAATACTTTCTTTCACTATCACAAATAATAGTGATAGTATAAAGCAATGATTTTTAAGATACAAAACAAACAATAAAACAGCTCATATCCTATATAAAATAATAAACTGATAAAAAAGCAGCT
>CAZVHD010000029.1:3576-4904 GCA_964626765.1 uncultured Christensenella sp. | reverse complement strand
AGCAGCTAATATTCTATATAAAAATTAAAATAAAATTTGCCATTTTGTAGAACAATTTTTTAAGTCTATTCCATATCACTATAAAAGTGATAGTATAAAGCTGATTTTATAAGATACATATAAATATATAAAAAACAGCTAATATCCCATATAAAATATTAGACTGATAAAAAAGCAGCAAAAATCCCAATATAAAATATTAACCGCTAAAAGAGTAGCTAATATTCTATATAAAAATTGAAATAAGTTTTGCCATTTTGTAGAACAATTTTTTAAGTTCAAGTATAATCTGAAAGGGGATTTTTTAGCAACAGAAATAATTAGTTAGAACCTCTAACTAATTATGTAATTTTTCAATAATTTGCCATAAGTCAAAAGATAAAAAACAAATTAAATCTATAAAGTAACAGTTGACAAAAAGATTGTATATGCATATAATATTACTAATTTAGTAATTTAGTAAATTAGTAATTTACTAGATAACTAGATTACTAAATTAGTAAATGGAAAGAAAGGAGAATATTATGAAAATACCTGTGAATTTGAAACATAAACCTGTTTTTTGTGTGGAAGATTATGACAAGATTGACGGGAGATTTGCCGGACACAGCGATGCCAAAGGTCTTACACTGGGGCTTGCGCAATGGAATGACAGAGGCAAAGTTGACATATCCATAAAGATATGGAGACATACGGGAGGGAAATGGTCCAGACAGTCGGAGGAGTTGCCCCTGCATCGTGTGATTGATATGGCGATTTTGGTGTGTCAAACAAAAAGCTATTTATCTACAGCATACAGATACCCCAAACTTTATGATGAGACAAAGCCTTTTATTGCAAAAATAGGAGCGCAGGGCGAGGCTATGACCTTTGGCGTTTGCAAAGATAATGTTAGACTGGACGAGGATATAAGCTTATTTAGAGACGCCCTTATAAAAGATGATGAATTGCTTTCGGAAAGACTTCACCTTTTGGCAAACAAATTGTATGAAGCAGGTTATGGCAAGCATATTCAAAATTAAAGACAAATAAATACCACAATAAAAACCGTTTTTATTCTCTTATATATAAGCGGTTTTTTTATGAGGTTTTTGTCTATTTAATAAATTTCAGTATTATTTAGGTTAGGTTTTTGAAAGTAATTTCCAATAGGTATCTAAAGTTATAAATAATAGATTTAATACAAATTTTTAAGTCAGGCTTTTGGTGTGCAAATGAGTACTTCTTGTTTTTTAATAGGTATCTTAAGTTAAAAATAATCAAATTTGTATACCGATACATAATTTCTAAGTCAAGCTTCTGGTATGCAATGAGTACTTCTTGTTTTT
>CAZVHD010000029.1:0-3476 GCA_964626765.1 uncultured Christensenella sp. | reverse complement strand
CGATACATAATTTCTAAGTCAAGCTTCTGGTATGCAATGAGTACTTCTTGTTTTTTAATAGGTATCTTAAGTTATAAATAATCGATTTGTATACGATATAATTTTTAAGTCAAGCTTTTGGTGAACAATGGAATACCTATTACTTTTTTATAAGTATCTTAAGTTATAAATAATCAAATTTTCAGTCTGTATACGACACATAATTTTTAAGTCAGGCTTTTGGTGTGAAATGAGTACTTCTTGTTTTTTAATAGGTATAACCTATCATACGCTATCAAACAGAAAAAATTGATTTTATTGATATAAATATTGGTTTGAAATGAAATGGGATTGTTAACAATTTTTTTTGGTTAATTTCTTTCAAGATTTATATCTTTAGGCATGCCCTTTTTAACACTTTATTATTTTCTAATTCATATGATGAAATTATCAGAGGTATAATGGAAAACAATATTTTTGTAGTGGATGTAACGGACGATAGAGGTTTTTATTTGATAAAAGCCTTGCAAAGAGAAGGCTTGAGAGCCTATATAATGCAAGGCGGCATAATAGCCGATGGCAGAAAAGTCTATATATTTTCCCTAGCAAAAGAATTGGAGCTTAATCAAGTTGAAGAACTTGAGAAAGGTTCGATTGTGTTTGCGAGGGTCAGTGATTTCAAGGTAAAAAGTATCTTAAATGATAAGGGCATAAAGCAGTTTAATTTTTTGGATGACAATAGGTTTCTTATGAAAAACGCATACATAACTGCAGAAGGAGCTTTATCGGAAATCATACAAAAGACCAAGGTCACGATTATGAATATGCCAATACTTATTTTGGGGTATGGCAGGATAGGAAAATGCCTTGCAAGAATGCTCAAAGCGCTCAACGCTAAAGTCACCGTAGCGTCCAAACCAGAAAAGGAACTTGCTGAAGCTGAAGTAGTTGTTGAGAATACAATTGAACTTGACAATTTGAGCCAATGTATTTCTTCTTTTAAGGTCATAGTCAACACTATACCTTTGAAAATAATAAAAGGAGAACTTGTCGGGCTTATTTCTGAAGATACTTTTATTCTAGATTTAGCGTCCAAGCCAGGCGGTGTGGACTTTATGGAAATAAAGGGAAGAGGGCTTTCCGCCTTTCATTTTTTGGGAGTGCCGGGGAAAATATCGCCCCAAACAGCAGCCGAATATTTGAAGGAAAGTCTTATAAGAAGCCTGAAAGAAATATAAGATATGACAAATAAAACAATAGGTATGGCAATAACGGGGTCGTTTTGCACCTTTAACAAACTATTGCCTCAACTGAAAAAATTGGCAGAAAACAACACAATAATTCCTATATTTTCATATTCGGTAGATAAAACCGATACCCGATTTTATAAAGCCGAAGATTTTTATAACGATATAAAGGCAATCACCCAAAGAGAACCTATAAAAACAATGGTGGACGCCGAACCAATAGGGCCAAAGATTGATGTTGATTTAATAATAATAGCGCCTTGTACGGGAAATTCCCTTGCAAAGCTCAATAACGGTATAACCGATACGCCTCCTCTTATGGCGGTTAAAGCTCATTTGAGAAATAACAAGCCCGTTCTGGTGGCAATCTCCACAAATGACGGACTTGCTGCAAACGCAAAAAATATAGGCGAATTAATAAACAAAAAGAACATTTTCTTCACGCCTTTTGCACAAGATAATTACAAGACGAAAAAGTTTTCGCTTATGGCGGATTTTGAGATGTTGATTGAGAGCGCTGACGCCGCTCTTAGAGGCGAACAAATACAACCAGTATTAAAAGGAGTATAAGTATATGTGCGGAATAGCCGGCTGGATAAATTTCGATCCAAATATTACAAAAGAGCAATCTGTAATAAACCGAATGTTTGAAACTTTGAAAAACAGAGGACCTGATGAAAGTGATGTCTATGCCGGCGAAGAAGCTTTGCTTATGCATTCAAGACTCATAGTTATTGACCCCGAAGGCGGCAAACAGCCTATGACAATTCAAACTGCCGAAGACACTTTCACAATAGTGTATAACGGTGAGCTTTACAATACCGACAAGATAAGGGAAAAACTTGTTAATATTGGATATAGCTTTAGGGGATATTCGGATACCGAAGTGATTTTGACAGCTTTTGCTCATTGGAAGGAAAAATGCGTGGAGTTTTTCAATGGGATTTTTGCATTCGGGATTTGGCAACATAAAAGAAAAAGGCTCTTTTTAGCAAGAGACCGTATAGGTGTCAAGCCTTTATTTTTTTATCGGTATAAAGACGGAATTCTGTTTGCCTCGGAAATAAAAACCCTTTTGCAAAACCCCCTCGTCAAAAGAAAAATTGACGACAACGGTCTTATGCAAATAATGTATCTTGGGCCTGGAAGAATTCCCGGAAACGGTATCATAAAAGATGTTTCCGAATTGAAATCGGGCGAATATATGTACTATTATCAGGATAATATTCAAAGAAGTTTTTATTGGAAGTTAAAAGCAAAAGAGCATAAAGAAGACCTGAGCGATACTGTATTTGCAGTAAAGGATATGGTCATAGATTCCATAAAAAGGCAAATGGTGGCTGACGAGGATGTCAGTTGTCTTCTTTCGGGAGGTTTAGATTCCAGTATAATATGCGCTGTGGTAGGAGGAGAATACGGACTCATGGGAAAAAGACTGAAAACCTTTTCCGCGGCGTTTGAAGACAATGAAAAGTATTTCAAAGAAAATGATTTTCAGCCCCAAAGCGATGATAAATATATAAAAATAATGTCCAATTACTTAAACAGCGAACATACAAATATTGTGATGAAATCAGCTGATGTGGCGCTTTATCTTAATGATGCGGTTTATGCCAGAGATTTGCCGGGAATGGCGGATATAGATTCCTCTCTTTTGCTGTTTGGAGGATACCTCAAGAACTATACAAAAGTATGCTTGTCAGGCGAGTGCGCAGACGAGATTTTTGCCGGATACCCATGGTATCATAAGGAAGAAATGTTGAACTCTCCCACTTTCCCATGGTCAAAAGCCATGGATATGAGAAAAACCTTGTTTAACTACAAGGATTTATCAAAAAAAGCCGACGCTTTTGTCATGGAAAACTATCAAAACACAATCAAGCAAACCGAATACGGTCCAAACGATACAGTCAAGGATAGAAGAGTGCGGGAAATGTTTATGCTCAATTTCCATTGGTTTATGCAAACTCTTCTTGACAGAAAGGATAGAATGACAATGTATAACGGTCTTGAGACAAGAGTTCCTTTTTGTGATTATCGCCTTGTGGAATACGCTTTTAACATGCCATGGGAATACAAGTATCATAACAATAGGGAAAAGGGCATATTGAGAGAGGCTTTCAAAAACTTTTTGCCCGAAGAAATTGGCAAAAGAAAGAAAAGCCCCTTCCCAAAAACAATGAACCCAGCATATCTTAAGAGCGTAAAAAAACTTCTTAATGAAAAGCTTGAAAATAAAAATAGCGTGTT
>CAZVHD010000028.1:0-11043 GCA_964626765.1 uncultured Christensenella sp. | reverse complement strand
AAGTTATTGCAAGCTTTTCTTTAGGTATTTTCAAGACCTCTGTCAAAAACTCATAGCTATATGATATGCTTTCTTTTTTGAAATAGTCACCCAAAGACCAGTTTCCCAGCATTTCAAAAAATGTGCAGTGGCTATTGTCTCCCACTTGGTCTATATCTCCTGTTCTCACACACTTTTGACAGTTTACAAGCTTTTCTCCCGAGGGATGTGTCTCTCCCAAAAGATAGGGCACAAGGGGATGCATGCCCGCCGTGGTAAAAAGAACGGTGGGGTCGTTGTCAGGGATTAGCGGCGCCGAGGGTATTTCTTTGTGTCCTCTTTTCTTAAAATAGTTTAGATATTCTTTTCTAAGTTCACTTGTGCTTAACTTTTTCATTGTCATACCTCTTTAAGCATTGTTTCTATTATTTTTACACCTTTATCAAGAAAAACACCTTTTTTTGCGGCTTTTTCTGTATATATAAGGTTTGATTTTATTTTTTCTTTGCTGTTATAGATTAAAAAAGGCACCGGGTCTGATGTATGGGTTTTCAAAACCAATGGCGTCGCGTGGTCGCAAAGTACGGCTATTACAAAATCCTCTTTTTCCTTTTTCAAATTCTCATATATATAACCTGTAACCTCGTCAATTTTTTCTATGGATTTAATCTTGTTTTTTGCATCTCCTTGATGGGAACATTCGTCAGGGGCTTCTATGTGCAGGTATACAAAATCGTTTCCTTGTTTGAGGGCTTTTATCGCAGCGGCGGCTTTTCCCATGAAGTTAGTGTTTATGTTGCCCGTAGCGCCCTCAACCTCATATACTTTCATGTTCGCGCCTTTGGCTATTCCTTTAATAAGGTCAACCGCGCTTATAACAGCGCCTTTAAGCTTGTACTTCTCTTCAAAAGATTTTAACTGTGGTTTTGTACCCGCCCCCCAAAACCAAATTGAGCTTACGGGATTTTTGCCCTCGGAAAGTCTTTTTTTGTTTATGGGATGTTTTTTCAAAAGTTCTATTGACTTTTCTATCATTTCTCTAAAAAGCTTGCCTTCTTGTCCTTTGGGAAGATATTTCCCTATTTTTTTATCGCTTATGTCATGCGGGGGTGTAAACTGGGTTTTGAGACAGCCTTTATTGTCTATAAGACAATGCCGATAGCTTGTTCCTGTAAAAAAAGAAAACCTTTCATCTCCTAACTCTTTTTGGATATCTTTTATTATGCTGTCAGCTTCTTTTGTGGATATCTCTCCTCCGCAATAGTCGACCATAACCTTGTCTTCTAGCTTTTTGTCAGAGGACAATGTAACCAGATTAACTCTCATCGCCACATCTTGTTTTTGCATATCTATTCCAATGGATAAAGCCTCCAGAGGAGACCTTCCCGAATAATATAATTTGGGGTCATATCCCATAACTGACAGGTTTGCGACATCGCTTGCCGGGCTCATGCCCTCGGGTATGGTCTTTACAAGACCAACAACTCCCTTTTGCGCCAGCATGTCAATATAGGGTTTTTTTGCTTTTTCCAGCGGTGTGCTTTCTCCCAGAGGGCCTCTATGATAGTCCGCCATTCCATCGCCTAGAACAATTACATATTTCATACATACCTCTTTTTATAATAATTACATAATATCAAAATAAGGCTTTATTGGCAACTGATAAAAGCCCTGTCCCGCTTTTCTTTAATAATCAAAAAAAAAAGCCTTGTCCAAAGACAAGACCTTTTTTTCGAAAAATCATTTACAAACTATTGAACACCTTCTTCAAGGGCTTTTCCTGCCTTGAATTTAACAGTCTTCTTGGCGGGAATCCAAATTTTTTCTTTTGTTGAGGGGTTAATACCTTCTCTTGCTGTTCTTTCCTTAATCTTAAGGGAACCAAATCCGGGAAGTTGAACACTGTCTCCAGCTTTCAATGCATCACCAACGGAATCAACAAAAGCGTTCAAAGCCTTTCCGGCGTCTGTCAATGTCATTCCTGTTTTTTCTGCCATATTGGCAATAAGTTGTTTCTTGTTCATACAAATTCCTCCATTCAGGCTATCTGCCTTTTTTTTAATTTTACATCTATACCTTAGCTTTGTCAATACTAATATAAAAAAAATAGCGATATCTTTCATATTATTGGGGAAAAATCGCTATTTTTTATATAATTTTTCTTCATTTACTAAAAACCACAGCTATTTTTCTAATATTTGCCTTCTTGTCGGCGATGTTATTTCCGATAGCGCCTCTCCCGCATCGTCATCAAATTTCTCGGTTACAGCTATATCGCCTATTGCGCAAACTCCCGCAAGTTGACCGTTTTCCACGACACAAAGCCTTCTTATTTTATGGTCCGCCATAACTTTAATTGCCTCGTCCACAGGCATATCGCTCTTTATCGTAATGCACTTTGTAGTCATCACCTCTTTAACTGCCGCCTTAAACGATAGTTTCTGACTGAGTCCCTTTACAACCAAATCCCTGTCGGTTACAACGCCCGCAAGTTTCCCTTCTTCCAAAACAGGCAAAAAGCCTATGTCATGTTCCTTCATCAGTTTTGCCGCCTCAAACAAGGACTCCTTGCTATCAATCGTCACAATGTCTCTTGTCATAAATTCACTTATTGTTATCATATTCTCCTCCTGTTATATTATTGTGTGTAAGCCTTCTTTTTTTAATACAGCTTATTTCTTAAGGCAACACCTATAAAAATAATAGTAATAATCAAAAAAATCCCCGTCCATTATCTTCGGCAGGGATTTTTATAATATAAATTATTCTCTCTTAACAGTCTAATATTTGCGTATAACCAGCGCTGGGCGGATTCCTATTTCTGCGTCGGGGTTTACTCCTTCTTGTCCGCCATGATATCTCATGCTGTCGACGCGTCCTTGTCTGTAATTAAGAACTCCCGACCTTAAATAATACATTCCTGTATGAATTTGCCATTCGGGGTTGGGCGGGTCGGTCAACTCTCCCGCTCCTGTCCATACGCCTAAAGCTTTCCCGTAATCTGATACATAGGCCACTCTATCTTGACTTTCACTAAATCCGTATTCTGTCTTTATTATCTCATCATAACTGAGCAAAAAGACTTTTTCTTGGGAGCTTTGCTCTTGTTGTTCCTCTCCATTCCATTCCCAGTAATATGTTGTGTTTTGTGTTGTATCAAGGATTAGTCTTTCATATTCGTCCCACGCCTCAAAAAGAAAATCATCATTGAGCCAGTTTCTCATATCGCTTTCCACCCAATTATTGTTTTGACCAAAATCCCCCTTATCCAAGATTAAATCAGCCACCACAAAATAGCTCTCTTCATCTTCTTGGAGAATTTTCCATTTTATAGGTTCTATCTTGAAATAATATTGTTCTCCCGTTAATATTTCCTGTTCGTTTTCAAAGATACTTCCGCTCTCTCCCAAAGTATTTTTAGGTGACGCTATAAGTTTAACAAACCTGTCTTCGCCGCTTGTGTAATACCCCTTGCTGTTTGGTTGAGCTGACATTTGAGATAGTTCTTCATTGTTTGCCACTGTCTGAGGATACTCCCCAAAATAAAAAGAATTTTCATCTATTATCTCTATCATCTCTGATACATCCGCCCATTTAGCGTATAAGGTTATATCCTCATCGCCCATAGTTATAGTGTTTTCGTTATCATAAACTTTCTCCCCTTCAGGGCTTAACGCCCAACCGTAAAACGCATATCCTTCCTTTATAAATTCATTGGGAACAAGTTGCGCTTGCTTTGCCTCTGCAACAGACATTTCATCCATTTGTCCCTGTCCGCTGTTTGCGTCAAAAAATATAGTATAACTTCTCGCCCATACTGCGTACAATGTGTATTCGCTCTCCGCGCCCATCGTATAATCTGCCCCGTCCTCATATACAACATCGCTTTCTGGACTTTGCGCCCAACCGTCAAAAATATAGTCCTCTTTTTCAAACTGGTTAGTATTAAGGTTTACGGTTTGCCCGGTCTGTATTTCCATATCAGCCATTTGCCCTTGACCGCCATTTGCGTTAAAGATTAGTGTGTTGGTCTTTGCAGCCCATTTTGCATATAATGTAATTTCGCCTTCCATTTCTTTTATCTTATTAAGCTTTGCTCTTATCTCAAAATCTTCGTCCATATACCACTTTTCGAAAGTATATCCGTCTTTTTCTGGCGAAGGCAGGTCTAAACTGTTATCTTTTTTTGATATCTCTATATCATCAAGCTCCTCTCCTCCGTTTGTTTGAAAAGCAATTGTTATCTTCTCCTCTCCGCCACACGCAGCAAGCGCTAATATAGCGATTAAAGAAAAAACTATAACTATTATTGTCCCAACTACTTTTTTCATCTTTTTTCTCCTTTTGTTTTATTCTCTTTTTAGTCTACCCAATCATATTCATTTGGTAACCCTAAATCCCATCCTTTTTCCCAGCCTTGCGGCTTTTCATTTGGTTGAATTATTAAATTAAGATTAGCGCATCCGTAAAATGCTCCTTTTCTTATTTCTTGAACAGTTTCCTTAATTTCCAATTCCTCCAAACTGTCACAGCCTCTAAAGGCGTATATTCCTATATGTTCCAAGTTTTTTGGCTCTCTGATACTTTGCAAACCGCTGCAATTTTGAAAAGTCCAATTTGCTATTTTTTTAAGACTGTCCGGCAAATAAATATAACTTAATGCCCTACACCCTTCAAACGCGCCATACCCAAGAGAATTCAAGGCGCTTGAGGGGCTTATTTCCACATTTTCCAAGCTGTTGTTTCCCATAAAGACCTCGTTCATTATAGTTTCTAACGAATCAGGCAAACTTATACTTTCCAGCTTTTCACATTCCATAAAAGCCTGTGCTCCTATTGCTTTGAGTCCTTCATTAAAGGATATCTCCTCAAGATTTCTCATCCTGTAAAAAGCTCTTTTTTCTATTTGCTCAACAGATTGAAGAGTTATTTTTTTAAGGCCGGTATTGTGAAAAAACGCCCCTTGCCTTATTTCTGTAACAGAACTTGGAACCACAAACTCCCCTGCCGGGCTTCCCTCAACACTTATCTTGCCTCGAGGATAATATATAAGTTTTGTCATCTCTTTGTTATAGACTACACCGTCCACTGAGGTAAACACAGGGTTATCGGGGTCTATATCTATTTCAATAAGATTTGGGGTGTCATAAAACCACTCTCCCTGTATCATTTGAGTGTATTTTGCGGGAAATCTCAATATCAAAAGGTTGTTTAGACCCTGAAAAGATTCATTTACTACATAGTCGGTCTCTCTTATTTCATATTGTGTTATGTTCTTATTTTCTATCGTTAGAAAATCCTGTTCCAGGTTAGGGTCAAAAGCCAAATC
Source organism: uncultured Christensenella sp. (assembly GCA_964626765.1). Lineage (GTDB taxonomy): Bacteria > Bacillota > Clostridia > Christensenellales > DTU072 > DTU072. The sequence goes on along the minus strand of CAZVHD010000028.1, from coordinate 5,735 downwards.
TTCGTCTATCCACCCGTCTATCAATCTGGAAAAGTAAACCTTCCCGTTTCTTTTTTCAAAATACACTGAAAAAGATTTGTGTCTTTCTATTCCCAATTGGTTTTTATAAAAAACAGCCAAACTCTCACAACTTTCTTGTGGATTATACCAGAGTGTCCATAATTCAAAGTGTCTTGCTCTTTGTAAAGCATGATTTTTTCGTGTTAAAAAAACATCCTCGTTTTCTATTAGAAAGTCCTGATATCGTTTTGAGTTTTTTCTATAAAAAAGTTCGCCCAATTTTTGTAAATCTTCTTCTTTATAGGCTTCAATATAACTCTGTACCAAGCTTTGTTTGGCGATTTCTCCGCTTTTCATAGAGTATGTGGTCATAAGCGCTATAAAAGTTAAAAAATAAAGCCCTATTATTAGGATTTTTACCAGTTTCTCAATATGCTTATTTTTAACTAAATAATTATCCATAATATAACAATATAATTATTACGAAAAATTGTCAATAATGTATAAGCAATAAGATTGAACTTTTCTTGACAAAAGTTTACATTTGTTTTAATTTATAATTAGAAGGTAATATATAATGAAATTTTCCAAACAAAAAAGATTGACCTTATTCACAATAGCTGTGTTATTATTATGTTTACTTCTGTGTTATAATTTATCTGTTTTTTTTGCTGGCAAAATTGTAGAGCACATAAAACAAACCCAAACTGTTTTTTTTGAATATTTAATGGCCTATAAAAATAGAAATGTTAACGACTTAGCAGAAAGTCTGTACCCCAAGAACTCCGAAGAATATAACAATTATATCAATACTCACCAAGAAATGGGGATTCCTTCCATTATAGCTTTTGACAACTCAGTGGATTACGAGTTTGAACGATTGTGGAAAAGAAGAAATGTAGAAAAGGCGCAAGCTACAATAGAGTATATTAACGAAAACGGTCAGACCGATTATAAACGAATTGGACTGGTCTTTGAAAAACATAAAAAAAGTTGGTTTTTGGCGTCCGACCTTTTTGTGTATGATTTTGAAAGAGCTCTGCCACCCATAAATAACGACCCTCCGGAAAGAAACCCCCTTTCAATCTCTGACCCTAATATAAATCATTATGATGTGCAAGAAAACGACTTTATCCAATGGGGAAGTTTCAACCAGGCTACAAACCTTTTATCGCTATCCTTTCCCGTTAATTACAAAGATTTTGAACCCCATTGGTTTGCAAATAACAAAAAACTCTATCATATAGAGATTGACCCCTCTAATCCATATTTCACCTCTTTGGACGGCGTGGTCTATAATAAAGACATGACAAAACTCATATATTATCCTCGAGGCAAAATAAGCGCCGAAGGCTCTCCGAACGGGGAATTCACTGTTCCCGATACCGTAAAAATAATAGGAAAAGAAGCTTTTTATAATAACTCGGGACTGAAAAAAGTTATTCTTTCTCCCTCCGTTCGGTATCTTTATCAAGATAGCTTTCATTTTTCAGCAAATCTTGAGGAAATAATACTCAATGAAGGCCTTTTGAAAATAGGAAAAGGAGCTTTTACCTTTAATCCTAAACTGTCTTCTGTAACAATCCCTTCAAGTGTAATTGAGATTGGCTATAATTGCTTTTTTAATTCAGCCAAGCTTTCTTCTGTGGAATTTTCACAACCAAGCAAGCTTGAATCCTTAGGGCAAGGCGCTTTCTCAAACTGCATGAAGCTAACTGAAATAAACCTTCCAAATTCGCTTGAAAGAATAGAAAACTGGACTTTTGACAACTGCTCTTCTCTTAAGCAACTTTCTTTGCCAGCTGACTTGAATTATATTGGAGTTGCAGCTTTTGACAACTGCTCTTTACTTCAAACTCTTTTCATTCCAAGCCAAATAAGCTCCATAAAAAGAAAAGCTTTCCATAATTGTGACAATCTTGAGCTATTTGTTGAAGCCTCTCAAAAGCCTCCTGGCTGGGACGACGAATGGGGTCTTGGACTCCCTAAAGACCCTGTTTGGAACGCTCAACCCTCAGCTTAATCAAAAAGGGCATACTCATCTTCGGTAAATCCTCGTATTTCTAATAAATCATATTCTCTATCATATATAAAGGTATCGTTTTCCATTTCATACACCGGGCTTTGCCCATATCTTATTCCAAAAGAAAATCCTTGTCTTTCTATCTTTATTTCAGAGCCTGGTATAATAAAATCAATATCAAACCCATATACATTGCTTTTGGTAACAAATTTTCCATTTACATACATACTGACCCCGGAAAAGCTGTCCGCTTCCGCCGCTATGCCTCCTTGGTCTAATATTCCTTGATCAAGAGGATATCCGGGGGGAAGAAAGATCACTTCTTCGCTTCCCTGTAAATACCCAAAGGAGCACTTTATTAAAGGAGAGAAGACTATATCTTTTAGCTTTAGCGCAGATGATTCTTCTTCTATTACAAAAAAACATTCTGTATATTCCTGTCCGTTATCATATGACAGAGTATATTTATATCCTTTTATTTCAATCTTAAGATAGTCCATAATTCTTTTTACGCTCAAGTTCTGCGGATTGATATATCTTATCATGAATTCTCCGTTGTAGTCTGAGGTCGCTGCCTTTTCTTCGCTTTCTCCGAATATTATTTTTACACCTTCTTTTCTATTATAGTCGCTATCCGTTACATATCCCCTTATCCTTTCGGCTTGCTCCTCTTCTTTTGCAAGTCTTAACACCTCCGTTGTCTCTTCTATTTCTTCCTCTTCGGGCAAAGTCTCCTCTTGGGGAGGTGCTTTTTCTCCAATAAATAACAATAATATCATTTTATTTTCTTTTTCAAAAAAAGAATCTACAAAAACTATTTCATAAGGTTCTTCAACTGAAAAAGCATACGCTATGTTGTTGATATTTTCATTATTATCTAAAGAAAAGAAAAACTTTCCGTCCTCGTCGCTTTTGCTAAAATGTTCATCCCTTTTATATATTTCCATTTCCGCCGCCATTTGCCAGCTTTCGGGGCTTTCTCTATAATTCTCATTTTGGCTGTCATAAATTAGCCTTCCTTCAAAATTCATTTCCTTTTGACACGCCCAAAGAGAAAGCAAACCAAAAATTATTAAAATAATAAAAAGCATTCTTTTAGTTTTCATATATCCTCATTTGTTCTAACGGTGATTGCCGGTCTTATCCCACTCTGATTATAATCTATCCTATAATTCTTTATAATTCTTTGGTCTCGATAAACTGCGGCTGCGCTTTTTTTGTCATTTCCCGTTGACCTCAACAAATAATAGCCATATCCATAATCTTGCTCATCTTTACTCATCCACGATCCTGTTGCTCTTGCATAATCGCTTACGAGCGCGGCTTTTTCTTCTTCCTGCCAATTCATTATCTCTTGTTCTGTCAATAGGTATAAATCGTCTGTTGTTTGGTAGGCGGTGTCAGAATATATATATTTTGTTTGGTTTATTGTCGAAAGCACTACGCTCTTTTCATCAATTGAAAAAATTGTTTTATATAGGTCATTATTTAACTGCTCTCTAACATCGCTATATTTCCAATTGTTATTAATAAAAGAAAAGTGTTTATTGTCTATTATTCTATCCGCTATCAGTTGGGCTCTTTGGTTTTCTTGGTTTATTATCCGCCATTTTAACGGTTGTATTTTGAAATAGTACTCCTTTCCTCTTACTATCTCCTCTCCGTTTGTAAATTTATATCCGCTCTGATGAGGGTCTGCCTTTACTTTGATATATTTTTGGCTGTCATAGTCGCTAATATAATAACCTTCTGATTGGCTTTGACTTTGCATAGCGTCAACTGCTTGACTCGTTGCTAACTCTTGCGGGTACTCTCCAATATATATGTTTTGTTCTTCACTATAATATATATCCTCTATGCTTTTCCAATGGGCGTACAAGGTTGTTTCATTGGTTCTATCCCATTCTGTAAGTCTTCTCATCTGTCCGTCATAATATGGTGTTCCTTGCCCTTCTCTTTCAGAAAAATATCCTTGAAAAACATATCCTCTTCTTTGCGGAGCAGTGGCGTTTGGTAGCTTCTTTGTATAGGTCGTCTCAATAAAGCTATCTCCTCCTTGTCCTCCTGTTTTATCCAATGATATTGTCAAAGGTCCGTGCCAGTATGCGTATAAAGTCATATTCTCTGAAAATTCCCATTGCGTAAGGCTCTCCATGTTTTCATTATAAAACATCTCCCCTTGTCCGCCCGGTCTTTGAAAATATCCTCCAAAAACATATTCGGTTTTTTCAGGAGACTCTATTTGAGGCAAATTGTCGTACTCTGTTATCTCAATTTCTTCCGGGCCTCCCACACCGCCTTGTTTGTCTAGCGTTATTATAAATGTTTGAGGTGTCCATTTGGGAAATAATAAGGTGTCTTGCCTTACGAAATCACCCTCGTATGGTATCTGAAAATCTCTGTCCACATACCAGCCCTCAAAAGTATAGCCTTCTGCCCAGTTATCTTGTATCCTGTTTTCTCTTTTGCCTTGGAGCACATCATAAGGTATATCCAAGCTACTCATTAATGTTGTAAAACAAAAAGCAATTATGCCAATCGTAAAAACAGGTCTTACAGAAAGTCTTCTAAAAAGCTTTTTGATATTTACCCTTGTTCTTATTACTTTTCTTTTTACTTTTTCTGTTAACACTTTCCTTATTCTTTCCCTTTCTTTTGCTTCTTAAAATTATATCATTTCTGTTGTTGTTTATCAATAGACGGCCTCTACTTAAAAAAAATACTTTTTCTTGCACATTTTCCTAGGTTTGCGCATATTATATTATACTTGTATTGTCAATATAATCCAGAAAAGTAAATTTTTGTTGCATTTTTGCTTATTATGGTTTATGATAAATAAAACCAATTTTTGGAGGGAATTATGAAAAATAAAGTATTAAGTATCTGGAATTACCTGTTATCGGGCTTCTTGGGTTTTTGGAGTTTGGCTTTTATGTCAACTTCAGGTCTTATAACTAAATCTTCGACCTGGGGGGGGACTTTCACAGCAAAAATGGAAATGTACGAGCTTATTGTCTTTGACTCGAACTCCGCTATTTCTGCCGCCGCAGTATTTCAAATATTTATGATAATAATTTCGGTTGTTCTTCTTTTGTTAGCGCTTGTTCAGGTGTTAAAATTGCACGGAGTAAAAATTTCTTTTTTGGACAAAGTTTTTGAAATTAAGATAAATATAAAAAAGGAGTTTGACCTTGTTACTCTTTTGGTCTTTGCCTACATATTGTTTAGTCTTTTGACTATCATTTGCCTCGCTGTTGGAGGACGCCAAAATTCTTTTGAGGTAGACGCCACAAATTATTCCAAAACCAGTATCGGATTTGGACCTATTTGGCTGTTTATTTCCTCGATTATTATAGCCCTCAAAATAATTTTCAAAGATAAGGTCCTTCTTATTGGTAAAAAGGCCCTTTCCATGGTACCGTCTTCTGGTAAAAATGAAGAACAAAAGAAAGAGCCCTTGAAAAAAGAGAAAGACCAGCCTGCAGAAAAGATTGAACAAACCCATGAGAACAAAGAAGTTGATTCTTCTGAAATAAAAGAGCAACCTATAGAAAAAAAGGTTGTTGAGGCTGTTTCTAAGCAACAAAAACCTGTTAAAAAAGAAGAGGTTTCTGCATCCAAAGAAGAAAAAAAGCCAGAATCTGTTAATAAAGCTTCTAAACCGGCGGGAGCAAAAAAACCCGCGTCCGTAAATAAATCATCTAAACCGGCG
>CAZVHD010000027.1:0-11200 GCA_964626765.1 uncultured Christensenella sp. | reverse complement strand
AAATAGTCAGCGCTTATTAATTTCCATTTTTCTAAAAATTGAATTATAGATAAAATAGGTCAGGCGCTTATTAATTTTCCGTATTCTTCTAAAACCCGTTTTTATTTAAGTATTACAAATTAGGCATGATTTATGGAACATCCTTTATTCACTTAGCAATCATACATATATCTTTTCGCAAAAGCTGTCTTTTGCGAAAAGATACAATAATCAATAAAAGGCGCCCTCGCCTTTTTTATATCTTTCACTTTTACAAAAGTTTAGAAAATTAGATTATTTTTTAAGTGACTTAAGTCTTTATACGCCCTTTTGGACTTATCTTGATTTTTAATTTGAAATAGAATTATAAAACATACAAAACTTCATTTATTATATGACCTTTTAATTATTTTCTAAAAGAAATGTGTATCCATAGTGTATTTATAAGAATTTTAGATTTATTAAGTTATTTTCTAAATGATATAGCTAAGATTATAAGTATAGGGATTAAATTTATAAATAACACTGTATTTATGAACTTTTATGTAATCAAACCTTTGGTACATTAAGAGCTGTCAAAATTAGAACTCCTTAGCCCTCTCATGCTCGCCATAAATCATATTCGCCTATTTGGGTAACAGTTATAAGAGATAACGCCGGTTATTTTAAGTTTATAGATTATAACCTCTTTGTCTTATGTTAATGACCCCTTAAGTAAATTAAAGTTTCTCAATATCAGAGCCCGAAGTCTTTTTATATTGCCTTCCATAAACTCATTTTATTGATAATATATTGGGTTATCTGCGGTAACAGCTGTAAGGAATGTTAAATATTCGCAAACAATAAAACCGATTGGTCGCTTAAAATACGCTTTTTTATTAATATGCGTTCTTTCTCGTTTACTTTTTAATCGTAATATTTATATCACGCCCTGTAATTATTTTTAGAGCGGTCTTGATGGATAAAAAAAGTTATTATTTATTTACTAAACCTTGCCATAATTATTTATCATTCGACATTTTTCTACAATTTTAGATGATTTTCATTATTTATAAAGAGCTTTTAATCTCATCTTAAGATAATAAGTATGGACATTTAACATATTATTTGATATATTTATTTATATGAAAGATTCCAATTATTTTGAAGAAAGAAATATATTAAATACCCTCAAATTAAGAGAAAAAATGGCGGTTTTACCCTATTTTTGCAGGGAATATTTTATAGGCATTGAGATGCGCACATCCCCTCTCACAAGAGTAAATTACGCCACGGATTTGAAAATATTCTTTGATTATCTCATAAAAGAATCGCCTTCCTTTTCAAATAAAGGCATTGATGAATTAGAGCTTTCGGATATGGATAAGGTGACAACAACTGATATAGAGATGTTTTTGAGTTATCTTAGCGTTTATGAAATCGACAATAAGAGATATACCAATAAAGAAAGAGGAAAATCCAGGAAATTAAGCGCCATCCGCTCCCTTTTCACCTATTTTTATAATAAAGATAAGCTCAAACAGAATGTGTCCGCAAAGGTGACCCTTCCCAAGTTATACGAAAAGGAAATTGTCAGGCTTAGCGAAGAGGAATCAAAAGAGCTTATGAGCTTTTTGGATGATGTTTCCGCTGTTATGAACTCCGAACACCAAACAAAGTACATAAAAAACAACTTAAAAAACCGTGATATGGCTATTATTGCGCTTCTTCTTGGCACAGGCATCAGAGTAAGCGAGCTTGTCGGATTGAATATTGACGATATAGATTTCAAAAGCAATGCTTTTCTTGTTACCAGAAAAGGTGGAAATCGAGCAACTCTCTACTTTTCCAATGAAATAAAGGATATTCTATCGCTATATATGGCCTTTAGAAAAGATATATCGGACGCAAAGGACAAAACCGCTTTATTTTTATCTTCACAAAAGAAGAGAATAACAGTAAGAGCAGTTGAATACATAGTAAAAAAGTACTCAAAAATGATTTCTCCATTAAAAAAAATAACTCCGCACAAGCTGAGAAGCACCTACGGAACCAACCTATACAGAGCCACAAAAGATATTTATGTTGTTGCCGAAGTGTTAGGCCACAAAGATGTAAACACCACTAAAAAGCATTATGCAGCTACAAGTGAAGATATAAAAAAAGACGCTTCGACAAAAGTCAAATTGAGATAGTATTTTATTGGAGAATGATATATGAAAAATTCCATGCAAAGAAATCTTGATAGCGTATATGAATACATCAAAGATTTCCGCGACACATATGGCTATCCCCCTTCAATAAGAGAAATAAAAAGCAGTTTGAACATAAAAAGCACCTCCAGCGTTCATTCTTACCTCAAAAAGCTCAACAATCAGGGACTCATCACAATAAAAGGAAAAAATAAAAGTCGAGCCATTGACCTTGTTGAAAAAATAAATACTCGTACCGATATCTTTCACATACTCCCTGAAATTCGAGATGTCTCAGAAATAAACAAGAACCTCAACAATAAGTCTAATTACATTATTTCAAAGTCTTTTTTTCCATCATATTACCCACTTTTTTTGTATGTAATGCAAGGATATGAGATGAGCGAAGCCGGAATTATGGATAATGACAAACTCATTGTGAAAAAACAGTCTTTTGCAAACAATGGAGATATTGTATTATGTAGAATTAATGATGAAATCAAAGTTAAAAGGTGCAACATAGAGAATAATAAAGCCGTATTCTCCCCTATGAATAAGCAAATAAATCGTATTCAAGACGAACTTATAGAAATTTGCGGTTTAGTTGTTGGCCTTATCAGACATAAATTATAATGTATTCCAAAATTCGCCTTAATTTGTAACAATTACCCATATAGTATGATAATTTGATATAATCTTTATTGACATTTTTACAGTTTGTTTATATAATTTATTTAATAATCTTAAAAAATACGAGGAAAACAAATGGAATCTTCTGTAAATACAGAATTGCTTCGTGGCAGAGTCGATACCTTTATATTAAATTCTCTATCTGAAAAAGACGGATATGGATATGACATATTAAGTTATATTCACTCAAAAACCAAAGGTCATTATAAAATGAAACAGTCATCCATTTACAGCGTGCTAAAGAGACTGGAAAATCAAGGCCTTATAGTATCATATCAAGGAGAAGAGTCCAAAGGCGGCCCAAGACGATATTATTCCCTCACAGACCAAGGCAGAAAGCACCTTGAATACGAACAGAAACAATGGAAGTATACAAGAACTCTGCTTAATAATTTGGTTACCGAAGAGGATTTTGATTTGGAAAATGACACTCCCCCTTTCAAACCCTCTGACCTAAGACCGCTAACAAAGAGAACAAAAAATTCTGACCCGCCAAAAGAAGAAGAAAAAAAAGAAGAAAAAACCATAACATACACTGATTCAAAAAAGGAAAAAGAAGAATTGATGAAGCCAAAAGAATCTTTACAAAGAAAACAAGCAAATTCAAACGCATACAGACAGCTTTTCTCAGACATTTACAATAAAACTCCCCAAAAAACTCCCAAACCGATGCCTCCCACAAAAAAAGACAACGAAATAGACTGTCATCACATAAATGATTTGAAAAACATCCTTAAGAATGAGGGCTATTCTCTAAAATCTTATCAAAAGGACGAAGTTTTGGGTCTATCCAAAAACAGAATGATATATTCCAATAAGATTTTTAGGGATACTTGCTTTTTAACTTTTTTGTTTTTTGCTCTCTGCTCGCTTATAGTTTACAGATTTAGCCAAATATTTATGTATAGCCAACAAACTATACTTATAATAGGCCTTTCAGGGCTCATCCTTCCCCTTCTTGGATTTACAGTTTATTTAACCGAGCCCAAAAAGAGAAAAAAAGCTTCATTTAATTTCCGATTGAAAATAAGTTACGCTGTTATGATATTGTTATTGGTTTTTGTGATAAACCTTATCATAAGTCTTGTTACCCCCAGCATTGGACTTACCTTGAATGACCCGAAATTGTATCCCCCTGTTATTTTTTCACTTTTTGTACCATTTTCCGTTCTTTTCTACTATTTATTATATAGTTCAAATGCCTATACCGTAAAACTATAAAAAAATTCCCTGAATTTTCAGGGTAAAAATTTTTCAATTGTCCATTGAGAAAATAAAAGAGCTGTAATATCTCTATTTCTTAACTTTTATAATATCGTTATGATAATTTTTCAATTTCTTCCCGAGCGATTTTATCGCAGCGGTTATTTAATACATTGTCGCTATGGCCTTTTACTTTGACGAAATTGACTTTATGTTTATTGACCTGGAGCAAAAGGGCTTGCCATAAATCTTTGTTTTTAACATCTTCTTTTTGCGTAGTTCTCCAACCGTTATTTTGCCATTTTGTTATCCAGCCTTTAATAAAAGGGTCAAGAGAATAAGCGCTGTCACTATAAATGGTTACATCGCAACTTTCCTTTAATTGCTTTAGGCCATTGATAATAGCAAAGAGCTCCATTCTGTTGTTCGTTGTATTATTGTAGCCGCCGCTTATGATTTTCTCATTGCCTTTATAAATCAAAATAGCCGCCCATCCGCCTTTTCCCGGGTTGTTGCTGCAAGCTCCGTCAGTATAGATATCTACATGTTTCATAGTGTCTCACTCAATTCTTTTGATTTTTTTCTGCATTTATCTATGCCTTGGGAAATTATTGTTTCAAGGTTGTTTTTTCTGAAATACTCAATGGCCTCTATTGTTGTTCCGCCCTTGCTGCATACCTTGTTTATGAGCTCATCCATACTTTCATCGCTGATTAAAGCAAGCTCGCTGGCGCCCTTCATTGTTGCAACAGCCATTTTTTTTGCTTGGTCATAGTCCAGGCCTCCGTTTATCCCGCCTTTAATCATTCCATTCAAAAATGAATAAATATATGCCGGTCCGCTTCCGCTTATACTAGTCAAAGCGTCAAACTTGTCCTCGGGGATATTCAAAGTCTCCCCGCAGCTACTAAAAATATTCTCAATTAGGCTTTTTGTGGATTTATTTACATTATCATAACAAATGCCGCTAAAGCCTTTTCCAATTTTACAAGGAGTATTAGGCATTACTCTTGCGATAGCTATGTTTTTGTTGTCTATTGACTTTCTGAGAGTATCTATTTTGACCCCTGCCATAATTGAAATCAAACAAGCAGTTTTTAGTAAAGAATTATTATTTAATACATCGGCATAGTGCTGTGGTTTTACCGATAACAAAACATTTTCGCTTTTGTCAAAAAGCTCTTGAGGGGTGTGGGCGACCCTGTAACCCTTCTTTATCATAAGTTTTATGGTATCATCGCTAATGTCATATACAATGATATCTTTATTGCTGATGACTTTCTTTTCTATTGCTCTGTCTATGATAGCGTTCGCCATAACTCCGGCGCCGATAATCCCTAGTGTAAATTTCATTTTTGCTCCTTTTTTAATTGACTAAAAGCTCAAATTGCTATATAATAACAATGCTTGATAGGAGAGTGGCTCAACGGTAGAGCATCGGTCTCCAAAACCGACGGTTGCGTGTTCGAATCGCGTCTCTCCTGCCAGTAAAAGACCTTTATTATTGTGATAAGGGTCTTTATTTTTTGTCTTGGTCTTTATCCTTTGTTGTTTTTTTCTTTGCTTTTTTCTTAAGTACAATTATAACCGTTGTAATTGCTCTGCCTATTATGGCAAAAGGCAGTATATAAATTAAAGCTATAATAATCCATTTAAGGGCTTCATAAACAAAAGTTATAGACCCCCAAAACGCATTTTTTAGCTTATTACCAAAACTTAAATTTTCTTCAAGCAGCTCGGTATTTGAAAGGTGAATTTTTACGGTTGAATATTCAACATCGCTATCATATTCTGTTAATTCTTGATTGAAAAGCATAAGTTGAGAATTTATATCCGATATTCTTTCTATATAATCAAGTTTTTCAGAGGTTGATACTTCATCAAGAATATCTTCTAGATATTGCTTTTCGTCTTCAAGAGCCTCAACTTTTGCTTGAGTAGAAGCGTAAGTATATGTTATATCCTTTGTGGTATGTGATTGGTTTGAGATTTCTCCGGCAGACTCTAATCCTTGTAAAAAGTCGTTTAATGTATCGGTTTTTACTCTTAAAGTAAGATTGCAATATCTATGATTTCCACTTTTATACCTTTCTGAAGTCTGCACCCAATTACCGGCCTCTTCATCTTCTTCTACCAAATCATTAATCTTATTTATTGACTCTTCAAAGTCATCTGTTGTCATGCTTATGTCAAAGGTATAAACTATTTTTCTATTGGATTGGTTCAAAATTATATCAGATTCTATTTCCTCAATCTCTTCATTATATTCACTCCCTTCATTAGGCGAATAACTGCTGTCGTTTGAGGAACAGGACGCAAGCAAAAAGATTGAAATCAATACAAGTACTATTGGAAACAAAATCTTTCTTTTCATATTTAATCTCCTAGATTAATTATACATTTATATTGGAAGTCAAGTCAATATATTCAGAATACTTGCGAATTATGGGCATAACTTCTTTGACTAATTCATCAACTTGCGACGACGCTCTTCCAATAAAATTCTTTGGGCGCAGGAGCGTGTCTATAATGGGGTGAACAGCTTTGAATCTACCATCTTCTTTTATTCTTTTTATGAGATCGTTAGCTTTGCCCTCGAGTTTTACTCTTTTTGCCGACGCCATAGAGTGTTCTCTTATTGCCTCGTGTAAAAGCTGTCTGTCACCACCTGCTTTTACGCATTGCATCAGTATAGCCTCGGTTGCCATAAATGGAAGTTCCTCTTTTATATGCTTATTTATTACCTTTTTATAGACTACTATGCCCTCGCTTACATTTAGCATAAGCTCTAACACTGCGTCAGTTGCTAAAAAGGCTTCAGCCATTACAATTCTTCTTATGGCTGAGTCATCAAGAGTTCTTTCCAGCCACTGTGTGGACGATGTTACTGCAGCGCTTGAAGGCAAAGTGATGATATACCTTGAAAGTGAGCTTATCCTTTCGCTTCTCATTGGATTTCTTTTATAAGCCATAGCTGAAGACCCGATTTGCTTTTTTTCAAAAGGCTCTTCGAGTTCTTTTCTGTTTTGTAGTAGTCTCATATCGTTACTAAATTTATAGGCGCTTTGAGCAATCATGCTTAATACCGATAAGATTTTATAATCTTTTTTTCTGGAATATGTCTGAGCTGTAACTGTTTCTGATTCTTTGAAGCCCATCTTTTCCACAACAAGTTTTTCTAAGGTCTTGACCTTGTTTTCATCATAATCAAATAGCTCCATAAAACTTGCCTGTGTTCCTGTTGTTCCTTTAACTCCTCTTAATTTTATGTTTTTTAATAAGAATTCCAATTCCTTGAAGTCATTGAAAAAATCATATAGCCAAAGAGACGCTCTTTTTCCCACTGTTACAAGTTGCGCAGGCTGAAGGTGTGTAAAGCCAAGCGTTGCAAGCGATTTGTGTTTTTTTGCAAACTTTGCAAGCCTGTCCATAACAGCGACAAGCTTTACTTTAATAAGTTCTAACGCCTGTTTATAGATTATCATATCGGCGTTGTCAGTAACAAAACAGCTTGTTGCTCCTAAATGTATTATTGGAGCGGCGTCGGGGCATTGCTTTCCATAGGCGTATACATGAGCCATAACATCATGTCTCACCTCTTTTTCTCTTTGTTTAGCAATATCAAAATTTATGGGATGGATGTTATCTTTCATACTGGATATTTGTTGTTTTGTAATATTGAGCCCCAGTTCCCTTTGACTCTCAGCAAGAGCTATCCAAAGTTGTCTAAAAAGAGTTATTCTGTTTTGTTCAGAAAATATACCACTCATTTGTTTTGTTGCATATCTTGTTATAAGCGGATTATTATAAACGCTTTTGTCCATTGTATTCAATACTCCTTTTTATGCTTTAATTATTAAAGCCACCTTACCGGTGGCTTTTTTTGGCTATTCTTCGTTGTTTTCTTTTGATTGTTTGAATAAATCTGCCAGACTAACCACGCTTGATGAAGAGATATACTCTCTGGGCTGGTCGTCTGCCTTAGACTTTCTTCGAGTGGGTTTTTTCTCATTTTCATGAGCTTCCAGCCTTTTATTGAATTTTGAAATTCTATTGGGCTTATCGCCTTCTTCAAGTTCCATTTTTTCAATTTCTTCCATTGTGGGAATATCGTCTTCGGGGATGAGCTCTTTCATGCTAAGGGTTATTCTTCCATCCTCAATAGCCATAACCTTAACTTCAACTTCGTCGCCTTCTTTAAGCGCTTCATTTGCGTTCTTAAGCCAGCCATGATTTATCTGACTGATATGCACAAGTCCGTCTATGCCGGGTTCAAGTTCTACAAACGCGCCGAAATTAACCAATCTTACGACTTTTCCTTTGACAACAGAGCCTACGGGATATTTTGTTATTGCTATATCTTCGGGCTTGGGTTGCAGTTGCTTATAGCCAAGAGAAATCTTTCCATTCTCTCTGTCAACGCTAAGGACTTAGAAGTCATAGGTCTTGTTGAGTTCCAAAACCTCGTCAGGTGAATTTATTTTCTTTCTGTTCCAGCTGAGTTCTGAATTATGCACAAGAGCGTCCATAAATTTGAGGCTAACGAATGCTCCGAATGCAGCAAATCTTTTGACTTTGCCCGATACAACTGAGCCTTCGGGGATGCTATTCCAAAAATCCTCTTCTTTTTCTAATTTTTCCTCTTCAAGAACAATTCTTTGAGATGCAACAATTCTTTTGGGATTTCTTGCTCTTTTGGGGTTGCCTTCCTCATCCAGTTCTTCTTTTGGGGGAAGAGCTTTCAGTCTCAAAGGTTTATTGAGATAATCTGATAAGTTCTTTACGAAACCCATGCGGATTTGAGATGCGGGCACAAAAACGGTATATGTACCGATTTTTCCAAGAAGACCGCCCTTAACCTCTTGCTTACACTCTAATGTAAACTCGTCGCCGGCAAGTATACCTTTAACTTTTTCATCGTCTATTTTCAATTCGTCATAAGCTTTTTTGGAAAGATTTATAAATTTAACATTTTTATCCTTCTTAGGGATTATAATTACATCGATTATATCGTCAGGCTTATAGTTTTCTGGGTTGTATTCGCCTTTAAGTTCAACTTCGTCTCTATCGATAAAACCTGAATCGTTTTTTCCTAGACTTTCTAGCGCCACTAATATTCCGTTATAGTCTGCGGATACTACTCTTGCTTTGAGCCTCATACCCTCTCTATAACTCTTAGGAGCGTATCTTTTGAGCCCCTCGGACATTGACATTTCTTTGTTTTCATTTGTTTCATTCTTTTTTGGTTCAGCCGTTTCTTCTGTGGCTTCGCCGGTTGGGTTGACATCCTTTATCTCAAGATTGTCGTTGTTCATTGTTTCACTCATTCTGTTAATAACCTCCGTAATCAACTCTTCTGGAGTTGACGCGCCTGACACTATGCCAAGCTTTGAAATATTTTTTATCTGTACCGATTCGAGGTCGGATACTTTTGAAATTAAATGCGTATTTGAGCATTTTTCTTTGGCGACCTGCGCCAATTTATTGGTATTGGAACTGGATTTATCTCCCAAAACAAGCACCAAATCGCTTTTATCAGCTATAATACCCGCTTCTTTTTGTCTTCCTTCAGTAGTATAACAAATACTATCAAAGAAAACAACTATTTTGAACAGCTTATCCCCTATTTTTTTAAGATTTTTCTTAATTAAACGGTATTTATATACAGGAAATGTAGTCTGAGAAACCACAAGGAACTTTTCCGCTGGCAAAAAGTCCATCTCTTTTTCACTTTGTATTATCTGATATTCTCCCATACACCAACCGGCAATACCCTTGACCTCTGTGTGGTCTTTATCGCCTATAATTACAATATTATAGCCGTTTTGACTGTATTCATAAACTTTTTCATGGATTTTTTTAACAAAAGGACAAGTTCCGTCAACCACTTCAACACCCTTTTCATTAAGCTTATCAATAGTTGCTTTATCCGTTCCATGAGAGCAGATAACTATCAAATCCTTGTTGTTGAGAGCTTTTATATCATTTATGGGCAGTATCCCAACTCCCTCAAGCCCTCTTACAACTCTTTTATTATGAATGATGTTACCGAGTGTATAGATTATTTTGTGGTTTACTTTGCTTTCAAGAGCTTTATCAATAGCGTTTTGTACTCCGCTGCAAAAGCCAGTTTCACCCTTATAGATTAGCATATAATCTCCTTGATATAGTTTATGACCTCACTAACAGTCATATTAGTGGTATCTATCTCATATGCGCCATCCGGCACAACAAGTGGAGCAAAAGACCTTGTACTGTCCTGAAGGTCTCTTTTTTTGATATCGTCCAGTACTTCGTTTAGTGTTAAATTTTTTCCTTTTTCAATAAGCTCTTTGTGGCGTCTTTTTGCTCTTTCTTCTGCTGATGCTGTCATAAAGAACTTGTACTTTGCTTTTGGCAAAACATATGAACCGATATCCCTTCCATCAATTACACAGTCGGTGCGTTCGGCGATTTTTCTTTGTAGTTCAACAAGCTTTATTCGAACGGCGGGAATTTTTGATACTGTTGAGGCTGCCATAGAGATGTTGTGTTCTCTTATGTAAGGCGTTACATCCTCGTTGCAGATTATTATTCTTTGCTCCCCTTTCTTATATACGATATCCATTTCAATATCGTCCAGGATTTGAAGCACCTTTTTTTCGTCAGCTGGGTCTATGCCCTTTGATACAGCATAATATCCCACGCCACGATACATTGCGCCCGTATCCAGATATGTTATTCCCAAATCCCGTGAGATAGCTTTTGCTATTGTACTCTTTCCGCTACCGCTTGGTCCGTCAATAGTAATATTCTTTATCATTTTTCCTCCTGTTGTTTTGCATAAGTTCCCGCAACAAAGCCCGTTGAAAAGGCAAGTTGTAGATTAAATCCTCCTGTCAGAGCGTCAATATCAATAATCTCACCCGCAAAATATAGGTTATTGACAATCTTGCTCATCATAGTTTTGGGATTTATTTCTTTTGTGGATACTCCCCCCGCCGTTATTACCGCATTATTGATGTCGTCTAGCGATGTCAATTCAAATTCAAGATTTTTCAATAGTTTAATTAAAGCCCTTCTTTCAGCTTTTGTTATACTGTTTACAATTTTATCGGGCGGTATGTCCGATAACTTAATTATAAACGGAATGAGCTTTGAAGGCAATATGTCATTTA
>CAZVHD010000026.1:0-11654 GCA_964626765.1 uncultured Christensenella sp. | reverse complement strand
GAAGTCAATAAAAAAGCCCTGGCTTTAGGCTATAATAATTAGAAAAAGAGAGGTAAGGATGGATTATTATAACAAAGAAATGGAATGCATGAGCCTTGCTGACAAGAAATTGTTGCAAGGAGAAAGACTTATGAAAGTTGTCAAAAGGGTCTATGACAATGTCAAGACTTATCGGGACAAGATGGATAAGATAGGTCTTAAACCTTCGGATATCAAGAGCATCGACGATATCAAAAAACTACCGTTTACAACAAAGCAAGACCTTAGGGACAACTATCCCTTTGGAATGTTCGCTACAAAAAAAAGCGATATAGTAAGGGTTCACGCCTCAAGCGGAACTACCGGCAAATTAACTGTTGTGGGGTACACCCAAAATGATATTGATATGTGGGCGGAATGTTGCGCAAGGTCACTTGTGAGCGTGGGCGCCAGTCGGGATTCCGTGGTACATATAGCTTATGGATACGGTCTTTTTACAGGCGGACTGGGCATGCACTATGGCGCGGAAAAACTGGGCGCTATCGCCGTTCCTGTATCCAGCGGAAACACAGCAAGGCAATTGCAACTGATGAAAGACTTTGAAGCCGATGTGCTTTGCTGTACTCCTTCTTACGCGGTTTATATTGCTGAAGAGATGCAAAAATATGGTATCAAGCCGGAGGATTTGACAGTAAAGTATGGAGTCCTTGGCGCCGAACCGTGGACGGATGAAATGAGAAAAGATATAGAAAAAAAGCTCAAAATAAAAGCTTTTGATATATATGGCTTAAGCGAAATCACAGGACCGGGAGTTGCAATAGAATGCAAATACCAATGCGGAAGTCATATACAGGATGATTTTTTCTATCCTGAAATTGTGGATGAACAGACGCTTGAGCCTCTTAATTACGGGCAAAAAGGCGAACTTGTTTTTACAACATTAACAAAAGAGGGAATTCCTCTTATCAGATACAGAACAAGAGATATCACAGCTCTTGACAATACCCCTTGCAAATGCGGAAGAACAAGCGTAAGAATCAACAGAATAGCAGGCAGAAGCGACGATATGCTAATAATAAGAGGAGTCAATGTATTCCCGTCACAGATTGAAAGCGTGCTTCTTAAAGAAGAGGAAATAGCGCCTCATTATCACATTACAGTTGACAGGATTAACAATCTTGACACAATGAGAATTGATATAGAGCTTGCCGAAGGCGTGGCATTTGATGAAGTAAGAAAGCTAGAAGGTTTGAGTAAACATGTTGCAGCTGAGATAAATTCAGCAATAGGTATCAACGCTGAAATAAGGCTTGTTTCCAGCGGCAGCATAGCAAGAAGCGAAGGCAAAGCAAAAAGGGTAACCGACAAGAGAAATCTTTAATAATATAAAAAGAAGTTACTGGGAGGTAATTATGTTTGTAAATCAAATAGCGGTTTTTTTGGAAAACAGAGCGGGAAGAATAAATGAATTTGCGGCGTGTCTTGCAAAGGCCAATATCAATATGATAGCAATGTCAATAGCGGATACCACGGACTATGGTATATTGAGGGTCATAACAGATGACAATGAAAAGGCTATG
The DNA here is from genome assembly GCA_964626765.1 of uncultured Christensenella sp. Taxonomy (GTDB): domain Bacteria; phylum Bacillota; class Clostridia; order Christensenellales; family DTU072; genus DTU072. The sequence goes on along the minus strand of CAZVHD010000026.1, from coordinate 10,095 downwards.
AAAGTACTCAAAGAGGGCGGATTCAATATAGCCTCAACATATCTTGTGGGATTTGAGGTTGACGACAAGCCCGGAGCTATGCAAAAAGTAATAGCTATCTTGGACAAGGAAAAAATAAATATAGGTTATCTATATTCTTTTGTAAGACCCACAGAAAAGAAAGCAATCATCTTAATTAAAGTTGACGATAACGAATATGTGGCGAATGTCCTTAGAGAAAATGGCATAACATTAATAGATAGAAATATATTATAAGTACCCCGTAAAGGAGGAAAGATTCTCACCCTTCATACCGATATATCGGCTATTAGGTACAATATAAAAGCAATAAGGGAAATTATAGGCGAAAAAAGTCTTATAGCTGTTGTAAAAGCAGACGCCTATAATCATGGAATGAAAACTGCAAAGTATATTGAAGATATCGTTGACGGATACGGAGTCAATTGCGCTGAAGAAGGTATTTTTTTAAGGAATATGGGTATTAAAAAAACAATAAAGGTGCTGGGGTTTGCCGAAGAAGAATGGCAAAAGGCTAGCGCCTTTAATTTATTGCCGGTAATAGGAAATATTGATATTTTGAAGGCTGTTTTGAAAAAGACAAAAAGGTTAATTACAGACATAAAAATAGACAGTGGAATGAACAGAATTGGTCTAAAGACAGAAGAGGATATGTTCAAGCTCAAGCAATTGATTAATCAAAATAAGGACCTCAAAGTAAACTGTTTTCACACTCATTTTGCTTTTACTGATTTTGAGAATATGTCAATTCAGGCATTAAAGTTTGAAAAGCTTTGCGCCATTGTAGATAAAGATATAAAAAAATCAGCTTGCGCAAGCGGTGGTTTGAATTATGGAAAAAGGTTTCTTTACGCCGAGGTCAGAGCGGGGATTTCAATTTATGGCTATATGCCATCACCAAACACATTTTTACCTTTATCGGCGGCTTTAAGCGTTACAGCTCCTATTCTAGATATTAAGACTATGAATAAAGGTGATAAGATAGGGTATAGCGGCTTGTATAAAGCTAACAAAGGTGATAAAATAGGGATAATAAGAGGCGGCTATTTTGACGGTATAAATAGAGATGCAAAAGGCTGGAAGGTTTTTGTAAACGGAAATGAAACCTGCATAGTGGGGAGCGTGTGTATGGATTTTTGCTTTGTTATTCTTAACGGCATAAAAGCAAAACTCGGCGATAAGGTTTTGCTGCTTTCCCCAAAAAACGACGCTGAAAAATTTGCAAAACACTGTGGCACTATCCCTTATGAGATATTAACGCAATTCAAGGGCAGAACACAAAGGATATATTATATATGACAAAAAAAGAGCAAAGAAAGATATTAAAAAAGAAAGTTAACTTGTTTAAGAGAAAAGTTCAAGCCTCTTTAGAAATTGCAAAAAAGCTGTTTGAGCTGCAGGGATATAAGGCAGCAAAGAGTATTTTCATATATTTAAGCATGGATTATGAGGTGGACACTGAGCTTATAATAAAAGACGCATTCCGCTCAGGCAAAAAAGTATATGTACCTGTCATAAAAAAGGATAATAAAATGTACGCTGCAAGACTATATCCTTTTAGCTTAATGAAAAAAGGTAAATATAAAATAAAAGAACCTATAATTACTATACTTGCAAAGACCCAGCCTGATATCGCAATAATTCCCCTTGCAGGCTTTGACAAAGAAAAAAACCGTCTTGGAAGAGGAGGCGGATATTTTGACAGGTTTTTAGAGGGTTTCAAGGGAGAAAAAGTTGCTTTAGCTTTTTCCTGTCAAAGGCTGGAAAAGGTTGTTACAGATGAAAACGACAAAAAGATGGACAAAATAATAACGGAGGATGAGCTCTTTTGAGAATAATAAGCGGAAAAAACAGGGGCAGGAAATTATCCGCGCCCATATTGTCTGAAGATATCAAACCCACTACGGATAGAGCCAAAGAGGCAATCTTTAATATGCTTTTTGAAAAAGTTAAAGACTGTGTCTTTATTGATATGTTTGCAGGGAGCGGTCAAATGGGAATAGAGGCGATGTCCAGAGGCGCAAAAAAAGTTATATTCATTGATAATAACCCACAAAGCATCTCTTGCATAAAAGAAAATGTCAAAGGCATAAATGGTGATTTTGAAATAATGAATATGAACTTTGATAAGGCTTTGAAAACAATGAATAAGCATGGAAAAAAAGCTGATATAGCTTATTGCGACCCGCCTTATGACCTTAAGATGGCAGACAAGATTCTTAATAGCCTACACCAAAATAGCATAATGAATTTTGGTGGAATTGTATTGATTGAAGGAGAAAAAACCTATCCTATAACCCTATCAAAAGTGTTTTATCACTACGAAGCAAGGTCCTACGCCAAAAGCCGCATTGATTTTTATAAAAGGGAAAAACGAGTGGCAATAACCGGCACCTTTGACCCTTTTACCAATGGTCATATGGATTTGGTTATGAAAGCCAAAGAAACATTCGATAGAATTTATATAGTGATATTAATAAACGAGAATAAAGAAATAAGATATCCTCTTGATAAAAGAAAAAGAATTATTGAAACCGCAATCGGTGACGATAAAGAGAAGGTTGTTATTGACAGCTATGACGGGCTTGCTATTGACTATTGCAGAGAAAATGATATACAATATATCTTAAGAGGGGTCAGAAATAAAAAGGATTTTGACTATGAAAAACAAATGGCCGACTACAATTATCAAAATGGTGGCGTTACAACAATTCTTATGCCCGCAAAGAGTTCAAACATAAGTAGCACCAAAGTAAGAAAAGACATTGACCAAGACAAAGATATCAGCTACATGGTAAATCACAATGTGATAGAGATACTAAAGGAGTAATTATGGAAGATATAAATTTATTGCTTGACTACATAGAAAACGAAGTTAAGGGCAAGAAACCCGGGCTATTTGGCGGCATAGATAAAAATGCGATAATCAACTGCGCTCAAAGAATTAGAGAAAGCCTTCCCGATGTCTATAATAAGAATAATATTGAGGCGCAAAGAAAAAAAGCTCAACAAATTGTTGAGGCGGCCGAACAAAGAAGAGATGAACTCATAAATGAAACAGAGGTTGTCAAAGAGGCAACCAAACAAGCTGAAAAGATAGTAAAAGAGGCATATGATATTCAAAACGAATACGCTACAACAACCATGCAAAACCTCTATAAAATGCTCTCCGACATTCACGAGCACTTACAGGTTGCTCAACAAAGCATTAAAAAAGCCATGCAGGATTTAGAAAAATAAAATAAAACGGTTTTCATAGCAAAGCTAAGAGCATGTAATTTCTATAAATTATATTTGATAAACAGGGTTTTTTGACCTTGTTTTTTCAAGTTTAAGAAAAAATTTTCAAAAATTTTCAAAAAAGTGTTGCAAATTTATATATTTAATGATATTATGTATATAAACAGATTATATACAGGAGGTAAATATGGCTCAGAGCAGTGACTTTTTGCGGGGGCATACCGAGACTATCATTTTGAGGCTTTTAAGCGAGAAAGATAGTTACGGATATGAAATTAGCAAAAGCATTATTGATTTAGGCGAAGGTCTTATTGATATTAAAGACGCCACCATTTATACGGCTTTTCGTAGAATGGAAAAAGAAGGATTGCTTGCTACTTACTGGGGCGATGGCGTTGGCGGCGCAAGACGAAGATACTATTCCATAACGGAAAAGGGTCAACAGGTCTACAACCAAAAAAGAGCGGAATGGAAAAAAATCAAAAAAATTCTTGATAATTTAATAATTGGAGGTAAGGAAAATGCTTAACAGATTTCAATCATTTTTAAGGGAAGAATTCAAGGGTCTTCCGAACACAAAAGAAGTTTCGGATTTCAAAGACGAATTGCTTGGAAATTTAATGGAAAAAGCTGAGGAATTAAAGTTAAAAAAGAGTATGAGTGAAGATGAGATTTATGAAAAGTGTATCAAGTCAATATCAGGTTTCGAAGAGACTTTGAAAGAACTAAAGGGCAAGCCGGTAGTCGTTAGAGATGTGAAAAAGGTTGCAAATAATCTTTTATATGTCATGATGTATTTTATACTTTTGGTTGGAGTATATCTTGCTGTCAGCTTTACTTCAAACAGGTGGGGGGTGTCATGGCTTATAATAGTTGAGGGAGCGTTTTTATTTGTTGCAACGATGCTTATAGTTATAGCCATAAAAGCCTTTGGCCAAAAAAAGTATACTTTAGCTCGGGCGGTTTCAATGCCTGTATCTCTCATTATAGTAACAGGCGTTTTCCTTGCGGTGTCTATGCTTATGAACATATGGGCGACAAGCTGGATTTTGTTTTTATTCCTTCCTGTATTTATTATAGCAATAGATATAATGATAGCGGCTTTTGCCGGAAAAAACAAAATAATTATTCCTGAAACAATGGCGGGTATTATGTTGCTTAGCGTAATGGCGTATGTGGCCTTAGGCTTTTTAGGGATATTAAGCTGGCATCCGTATTGGTTAATAATTGTTGCGGGATTGTTTATAAATCTCGGTATATTTGCTTTTTATCTCAAAAAGAAAGTATAAATTATCCATTTATTTAATGACAAAGCCGCCTCCCAAAGAGGCGGTTTTTGTTATATTGGGTAACATAAATCCTAATTTCGGCATCCCCATAGCTATGATTACTACACTTAAAATTAAAAATTTTGCTTAAAGAATTCTTTAAGATTTTAATAATATTATAATTATAAAGATAATTACTATTTATCTATAAATAATTATATGTTATAATTTATATAGTTTAGTAAGGAGAAGATATGGCAACAAAAAAAGCTTTTATAGTCTTAACTATACTGTTGTTTATAGTAACAGCTTTATTTTTCTTTGCCAATTCATCTGAACATTCTGCCCAAGCAGTTATTGATGAAGACTTCTCATCTCAGTATAATAACAATACAGTCTTTGAAATAGATGATATTGAGGATTGGAAAAGAATAAAAGAGCATATTGAAGCGTACGATTTTTTAGATAAAACAATAATCCTTAATTGTGATTTGGATTTGAAATTATATCCCGGTAGCTTAGACAATTTTAGAGGAACATTTGAAGGCAATCACCATAAAGTTATCAATATCACAAAACCTTTTATAAATGAGATAAAGTCTCAAGGTGTCCTGAAGGATTTATATTTTTATAACGCTGACATAACTAGTCATAATGCTGTTGTTGCTACATACAATATGGGAACGATTGATAATGTTTCAGCCCATGGTACAATAAGTTATGCCGATGGCAAGGGGCTTGTTTATTTGAATAACGGGACTATAAAAGATAGCATAAGCTATTTGAAGATTATCGACACTTCAACTTCAATTAAATCTTTTGTAAGCGGAGTTGCGGGAGTGAATACAGGTCAGATTGTCAACTCTCATTTTATGGGCAGTATCACAGGGACAAACAATAGCGTAATAGGCGGACTGACCGCGCAAAATCAAGGGGCAATTGAAAAAAGTTCCGCAAGATTCAATCTTATAATTAATATAATAAAATCAAATAATAATTTAGTTGCCGGAGGGCTTGTTGGTGATAATGGATACTCTTTTGATTATGAGGGGGAAATAGCGAATAGTTTTGCTGTTATTGATGTCGAGTACATAACTGAAAATCCCATACCTACAAGTTTATCAGTAAGCGGTCTTATTGGCAACAGCATCAATACCGATATGCAGAACTGTTATTCTGATATTAAAGGACAAGGTACGCTTTATGGAATTATCAGCCGCAGTGAGGCTGAGCCTGTTTACGAAGACCCTGAGATAGAAGATGTCATTGTGGATTATATTTTGACGGGCACAGATTCCATAGATAATTGCTTTTCAACAGTAGATTTGCAACCTCAAATATTTTGGTATACTAACGACGATAGCGTAGAAGATGTTTTGTCGATATCAAATGAACTCATTACATATGATAATCTCTTAAATAAGGACGCCATAACTCTTGTTGATTTGTTGCAAAGTCCTCAAGCTAATTGGTTGGGTGAATCTGGTCAATATCCTTTTCTTGAGGGTGTGTATGAAGGTCAGGGAACGGCGGCGGACCCGTTCAAAATCGACAGGCTTAATCATATTCTCTCTTTAAGAGGATTTATGTATGATAATGAGCTGGATTTTTATTTTCAACAAAGAGCGGATTTAGATTTTTTTGGAATAGATTTTGAAACTCTGAATTTCTTTGATTTTTTCTCAAATTATGACGGAAATGATTTTGCAATAATAAATTTAGACACGCAGGCTTTTATAGAACGAAACAGTGGCGAAATACAAAATCTTGGTTTTATAAATGGCAATAAAGATATAGTTGTTGCCGAGAACAACTTGGGTACAATAATAAATACCTATACGCCAGACACGCTATATGGAACAACACAAAATTATGAAAACATCTATAATGGAGAAGATTTTGTTTTATCACAAACATTTGGACTGACTTCGGGACAAAGTTTTTCCACTGTGTCAAGGGATAACAATTTGACAGAAGGCAATGGAAGTCAGCAAGACCCCTATGTCATAAGGACAATGAATCAGCTGGCAGCTATTGCAAGTCTAACAGATAATGTTTATGCGATATTAGGAAATGATATTCAGGTCAACAATTCCCAATGGTCACAAAAAAATTATTTGGATATAGGCGGGTTCAGCGCAAATCTTGACGGAAGAGGGCATAGCATAATAGGCGTATTAAACGAACCCTTAATACGCTCAACCTTTTCAGGGCACATAAAAAACTTAAGAATACGCGGAATAAACACCACATTTGATAATGTAGGTTTATTAGCGGGTATATCAAGCGAACAGTCAACAGCTGAAAACATAGAAGTTTACGGCTCTTTATCTAGAGCGGTAAACGGAGGATTAGTAGGTATAAACGAAGGGCAGTTGTCATTTATAAGAAATTACGCCACACTTTCACATAACAATAGCGGCGGTATAGCTGCCATAAATGAGGGGTTGATTGAAAAAAGCGTGAACTATGGGTATAGCTATTATGCCATATCCCAAAATACACCATCAGGAATTATAGAAAACTGCGTAAACAAGGGGCAAAGCCAATCTCTTTTTAGCGGAGGGAATATCTCATCTTCAATGAACTACAATCAAGAGATAATAGAGCTTTGGCACGACAATGAAAAAATTAGTCAAAGCGAGGATGCAGATATTCATTTCTTAAAAGAGTACGAGCAGTATGATTTGACAATATGGGGATATTTTATTGGTGAACAATTCAAGCCCACTATAAAATTTTCCAACAGATTTTATAAAATAGATGTTGGAGAGGGTTACTTCAATACATCTTTGGACTATGACCGCGTATACAGTCCGGAAACAACAACCTCAGTAGGCGCGGTGGAATATGATTTAGTAAAAGAAGACGCAGTAAGAAACGCCATATCATATACTTGGTTTTTTAATGACCAACCATTTGAAGAATCACAAATAATAAATGCAGGACAATATAAAGTACAAGCGTTTTATGAAGGTGATGATTATAGATTTTCTTACTATTATGAATTAACAATTACTATATCCAAAGCCCCTTTGCCTTCTCCTGATTTTTGGGGTGAAAATGGTATTGAAGGGGTGCATTCTCCTTATATCTATGACGGAGAGCCTTATGACATTTATAAAATAAAAGCTTTTAATCTGGACAGTATAATATCTCCTGAGCACTATGAGTATGACATAACAAAAGAAGGCTCGTCCGTAGATGAGATTATAAGTACAGGGGTATACGATGTTAATTTGACAATCAATAACCCCAATTATACAACATATCATGGTAGCGCCGAGGTCACAATAATAAAAGCCCAACTTACAATAGAGCTCATAAGCTATGAAATTGATTATATGGACTTGCCTCCTGAGTATGAATATGAAATTGACTTGCAAACAAGAGAAAATATAGACGAAGAAACCGAACTTACAGCCTACGAAAATGCCCAAAGTGCAATAATAGAGGCAGGGGGAGAGGTCGTTTGTGACTATACTCAGGGTGGTAATATCGGGGAATATGATATATCGTTTTCAGTAGATTTGACAAACTATGATGTAATCATAATAGACAGTATTTTGACAGTTAACGCTATTCCATTAAGCCAAGAAAATATTGATTTTTCGGATGAAGAAACAGAATATAGCGGTTATATTATCGAATTGACAGCGCAAATTACGGATGAGAATATAGAGGCTGAATATCTTAACAATGAAAACAAAAATGTCGGTGAATATACCGTTACAGCGATTTTCTCAAAACCCAATTATTTTCCGCTTGAAATTGATGCTAAATTAACAATAATAAAGACACAATTATCAGTTATGCCCGAGGATAAGAAAATAACCTATAATTCAGACACGCCCGATTTTAATCTTGATGTTGAAAGTATAGATTTTTTGGGTGAAGACGATGTATCAGCGCTGAGTGGAGAGCCATACTTTAATACAGATTATACAAAAGGCGACCCTGTGGGCGAATATAATATTTTTGTTAGTAATTTGACTAGTGATAATTATGATATTGTTTATCAGCAAGGCGTATTGACAGTAAATAAAGCGTATATGACAGATTTATTTGTATTTAATGATAAGGCGTATATCTATGACGGACAGCAAAAAACCATAACTCTTGAGGTTTTCAGTCATGACCCAACGATATTGTATACGCACAAACATAACGACCAGATACTTGCCTCCGCCCCTGTGGATAGCGGTGTTTATGATGTTGTGGCTTTTGTTTATGCAATTAATGATAATTATTTAGATACGGCATTTTCCGCCACACTCTCAATACTAAAAGCGGAAATCGATGCCAGCTTTTTGCCAGAATACACATTAACTTATGACGGAGACAACCATTTGCTTGAATATCAGGGAACGCCTCAAGACTTTGAGGAATGGGACAATATTGAGCAGTATGGACAAAAGGGAGCTCAAACTTATTATTCATTCAAAGAAGCCGGAACCTATAGCGTTACAATGGTTTTTGAAGGACACAAAAATTATAGCGACAAAGAAATAAACACAACATTAATTATTGAGAGAAAAGAAATAACCGTACAGATTACTGAAGATGAGGTTTATTCAGCTCAGCCCCAAATACCTAGTTTTGAATTTAACGAAGAGATTTATCAAGACGATGAGGTCGAAGTAGAGTGGATGTATACTCTTAGCGGGTATGGATATGAAGATGCTGTTGAAAGCGTAGTTAACGCAGGTACATACAAAACTTATCCACAAAGTCTCAATTCCAACTATGAAATAGTAAATAATCCACAATTTATTATCCGAAGGCTAGCAATATCGTTTGTTCCTGTTTATGTTGAGTTTGAGTACGGGGATTATATAGATTTTGTATATATACATCAAGGTATGCCCATAAATTACACCAGTGGCAGCGATTATGTCATAAGAAAAGATTATTATATTGAACAGACCAATCAGTCCGTAGATATTAGATACAATTTTTCCGGACCTGACGCAGGTATTTATGATGTTGAACAGGTACAGAACCATTCAAATTATGTTTTTGAAATTCCAACAGACGGGCAGATAAACAAGATAAGAGTAAGACCCCGAGAATTGACTTATAGCTGGAACAAAACAAGTGTTACTACAGAATATAACGGACAGGAGCAAAATCCTTTTGAGATTGAGATAGGAAACAAAGTGGCTTCAGATTTAGTTACAACAACAATTAAGGCAGATGGCAATCTTAAGGACGCAAGAACATATACCGTATGGGCGGAACTTGTGGAAGAGGACAACTATATTCTGAACGCCTCTGAAGTCTATTTAGAAATAACGCCAGCGCCTCTCACCATAAAAGCTGACAATAAATCGGTTGTCAGAGGAACAGTATATACCAATTATACCGCTACTATAACCGGACTTATGCCAGGAGAAACATTGGCGTCAATGGGAGAGTCTTTGGTCTTTAATTGCGCTTATTCCGATAAAAGTCCCGCTGGAATAAGCCTCCCAATAGAAATATCTCCTTTTACTTTGAATAACTATGACATAACTTTCATAGAAGGGACTTTGACAGTTACAGCAAACGAGTATCCGCTTATGTCTTT
>CAZVHD010000025.1:0-12040 GCA_964626765.1 uncultured Christensenella sp. | reverse complement strand
GTAAATTATTTAGGAAAAAATGCTTTTCATAATTGCAGTAGTCTTGAGGAAATAGATATACCTGATAATGTTTCAAAAATAAGAGATGATACATTCAGAAACTGTGAAAGCCTGACAACGGTAGAATTGTCTGATAATGTTACGGAGATTGGTATTCATTCGTTTAGTGGTTGTATAAATCTCGAAAATATAGATTTAATGTCCGGCATAACAAAGCTGGATGACAGTTCTTTTAAGAATTGCAGTTCATTGAAAAATATCAATATTCCAGATACGGTTATTTATTTAGGGAACAGCGCTTTTGAGGGTTGCGAAGATTTGATTTCTATATTTATACCTACACAAACAAGCAATATAGGAAGCTGGGCTTTTAAGGGATGCGATAGTTTAACCATATTCTGTGAAAGAGAGTCAAGACCTTCCGGATTTCGTGAGCAATGGAAAATTGATGAAAGAGTGGTGACCTGGGAAAGTGAAGAATAAAAATAAGTATCTTAACTTATAATAATTGACTTTATATAAATATTAATGCTATAATTTGTTAAAAATAATAATAGTGTTACATTATGCTAAGTTGTTTTTACTTGGCATTTTTTAATGAATAAGGAGATTAATGTTTAACAAATTAAACTTATCAGATGAAATTCTTAAGGGACTTGAAATAAAAGGTTTTGAGATTCCTACTGATATACAGGAAAAGTGTATTCCATTAGTTGTGCAAGGAGAAGATGTTGTCGGGAGATCGCAAACCGGGTCAGGGAAAACTTTTGCATTTGGTTTACCTGCCATAGACAAAATTGATATCGAAACAAAAAACATACAGGTTTTGGTTGTTTGCCCTACAAGAGAACTTGCAATGCAGGTTACCGATGAAATAAGAAAAATAACAGACTTTAAGCCCGGATGCAAAATTGTTCCGGTGTATGGAGGAGCAAACATAGAAAGGCAAATAAAAGCTCTTAAAAATGCGAAAATAGTTGTAGGCACGCCGGGCAGACTTATGGACCATATAAGAAGAAAAACCCTGAAACTTCATAACATAAAAATGGTTGTTCTTGATGAAGCGGATGAAATGCTCAATATGGGTTTTCGTGACGACATAGAAAACATTTTGAAATTCACGCCTAAGCAAAGGCAGACCGTTATGTTCTCAGCTACTATGCCTACGGCCATTAAAGCAATTACAAGAGAATATATGATAAATCCTCAGTATATTGAAATAGGGAAACTTAATAGTACCCTAACAGAAATCGAACAAAGTTATATCAAAGTTCCAAGAAACGGAAAGAAGACTGCGTTATTAGAGCTTTTTCAGACTCTGAATCCGCAAAGGACAATTATTTTTTGCAATACAAAAAGAATGGTTGACGACATAAAAAAGCTCTTGAATACAAAAAATATAAATGCATTGGCTTTGCATGGGGATATGCGTCAATCAGAAAGAAAAAAAGTAATGGAAGCCATAAAAACTCATAAAGTTTCCACGCTTGTAGCTACTGATGTTGCGGCAAGAGGAATTGATATAAATGATGTTGAATACATCATAAACTTTGACATCCCAAACGATGTTGAATACTATATCCATAGAATAGGAAGAACAGCAAGAGCTGGAAAAAGCGGAAAAGCAATCTCTTTAATTAACACAAAAGAACAGCTGAGTATGTTAGAGAAATACCGAGATATAACAAAATCTGTAATTGTGGAAAATTCTTTGTCTGAAAGAGGTCAAGAGCTTAGTGATGAGAAAAAGTCAAACAGAAAAATGTCCTATCGTAAAAATAAGCCCAAATCAAACAATAATAAACCCTATTGGAAAAGAAAAAGACAAGGAAAAAGTAATAACAAAACGTTTTCTCGTTAAGACACATATCATAAAGACCAAATGTTCTTTGATGTAACTGATATAACTTATAATCTACTATAAAAAAAATCCTTCTTTGTAATCAAAGAAGGATTTTTTTTATTTGAACTTATATACTTATTATATGCGGGCTACTCCGCTATCTCTTGCGGCTTTAGCAACATATTCAGCTACTGTTTTTCCTACTCTTTCATCAAAAGGTCTTGGAATTATATATTCCGGAGTGAGTTCTTCGTCTGAAACAAGTGAAGCGATAGCCTCGGCAGCGGCGATTTTCATTTCTTCATTTATGTCGCTGGCGCGAACATCTAGAGCGCCTCTAAATATTCCGGGGAAAGCTAAAACATTGTTTATCTGATTTGCAAAATCACTTCTTCCTGTTCCAATAACCGCGGCGCCTGCTTCCTTTGCAAGGTCGGGCATTATTTCAGGGATAGGATTGCTCATAGCAAGAACAACCGGGTCTTTTGCCATTGCTCTGACCATATCTTGAGTTACGATACCAGGGGCGCTAACGCCAATGAATATGTCAGCGTCTTTTAACGCGTCGGCAAGTGAGCCCTGAACTTTATTTTTATTAGTGAAAGAGGCTATTTCTTTCTTTGATTCGTTAAGTCTGGGGTCGCCTTCGCATAGAATGCCCTTGCTGTCACAAAGTATGGCGTCTTTTATGCCAATGTTAATAAGCAGTTTGGTTATTGCAACACCTGCAGCTCCGGCTCCGCTGAAAACAATTTTGCAATCTTTCAAATCTTTTTTTACTATTTTCAATGCGTTTATGATTGCGGCAAGAGATACTATTGCCGTACCGTGCTGGTCATCATGGAATATAGGAATATCGGTTTTTTCCTTGAGTTTCTTTTCAATTTCAAAACAACGGGGAGCAGAAATATCTTCAAGATTAACCCCGCCAAAACTGCCTGCAAGTAAAGCTACGGTATTGACTATATCGTCTACATCTTTGCTTCTTATGCAAAGTGGAATAGCGTCAACTCCGCCGAATTCCTTAAAGAGCACGCATTTGCCTTCCATAACGGGCATACCTGCTTCGGGACCTATATCTCCAAGACCCAAAACTGCGGTTCCGTCTGTAACAACTGTTACTGTGTTCCATCTTCTTGTAAGGTCATAAGACAAGTTAACATCTTTTTGTATTTCAAGACAAGGTTGAGCAACTCCGGGAGTATAGGCCAGTGACAATTCTTGTTTGTTGTTTACTGTGGCTCTAGATTTCATCTCCAGCTTGCCTTTCCATTCATAATGAAGTCTTAATGATTCTTTTGCATAATCCATGTAATAATTTCTCCTTTATTCTTTTTCCCAGGGGAATGTGTAATTGAGTTCGAATTCATCTCGCATTTTCATAAATTCTTTTTGTACGGCATCGTTTATTGGGACTCCGCTGTCTTTTCTTTGTAGCCAGACATCATATTCTTTTTCTCCGGCAACAAATATTCTGTCTTCGCCCGGCGCTTTTTGAGAGTTTCTCAAATCTCTCATAATATTACCGGCGGTTTTCTTAAATTCATCAAGACCCAAAAAGGCTTCGGTATCTATTGCAATAAAGAAATGACCAAGATTATAAGGCACATTCTTTCCGTCCTTTTTGCCTGTGAGCATTTTCAAATAGCTGCCGGCTTGAAGAGCTGCGGAAAGAACCTCAACTACTGTTGCATAACCGTATCCTTTATATCCGCCCAGTTCTTCACCCATACCTCCAAGAGGAGTAAGCGCGGCGTCGCCGGTAGTTAAATCTTTAAGAATTTGTTCAGTGTCGGTCTTTGCTTTACCGTCTTTTCCAATAACCATGCCCTCAGGAGTGGCTTTTCCTAATTTTGCATAGTACTCCAGTGTTCCTCTTTGTGTTATAGAGGTAGCGCAATCAAGCACAAACGGAAAATCTTCATCTGTGGGAAAACCTATTGTAAGCGGATTTGTTCCAAGCATATTCTCTACGCCAAAAGTAGGTGCGATAGACGGACGGGCATTTGTTCCCGTGATTCCTATCATGCCTTCTTTAGCCGCCATTATGGGATAGTATCCAGCAATGCCATAATGTGTGCTGTTTCTTACAGCTACCATTCCCATTCCATATTTTTTTGCTTTATCGATAGCTATTTGCATAGCTTTTTTAGCAATAACATGACCCATTCCGTCATGACCGTCAACAACAGCGGTTGTGGGCGTTTCTCTGATTATTTCAAAATTAGTTATAGGATTTTGAATTCCTAACTTTATCCTGTCTATATAAATAGGTTTGAAACGGTTCACTCCATGGGATTCAATCCCTCTTCTGTCAGATTCCATAAGCACATCTGCGCAAATCTCCGCATCTTCAGCCGGAACGCCTACTTTCATAAAAATATCTTTCATGAATTTTCCAAGCGTTGTCCAATCAATTACATTGTTCTTAGCCATACAATACTCCTTTTATTTTTAATATCTAGATTACTTTTGTAATGATATCATAATTTATGCTATTTAGTCAATTATATCCGCCTAGTTTAGAGTATATCCATCAAAATAATGCATTAGCAAATTAAAAGTAAAGCTATAAAAATAAATAAAAATATATCTTAAAAATATTAAATTAATAATATGATTTCGGGATTCTCGTTATTGATTCTTTTCTCCCTTTGTTTTATAATAATAGCAGTTATAATTTTTCAGGGGGGCGTGTATGAAAAATTCATTTAAGGTTTTAGTTGTAATTGTTTTTTTGGCTTTTTCATTAGCAATAGCTTTTACTCTTTTTATGTCAATTATAAAAGAAACTAAAGGAGAACCTGTTGTCAATTTTATTGAGCCTGAAAACGAAAAGCCTTACTTTATAAAGACATATAAAGATGGCAGCATCTGCAATGAAGATTTCAAAATCATAACCATAGGCGATACCCACCTTAGAGGAATTGAAGGCGATACCATCGACTCGGCTACTTTCACTATCATAGAAAATATAATAGAATACCAAAAACCGGACCTTGTTGTATTTGCGGGAGATATTGCAATAGGAAGTTTGGCAGAACAAGCGGCACGCTCTCTTGCTGAGCTTTTTGAAAGACATAATCAGTTTTGGGGATATGTTCTTGGAAATCATGACGCTGAAGATGAATTGGGCCCCAGTAGAGGCGATTTAGTAAATATTTATGGCGAATATGAACACTGTATTATTTATTCTGAACAAGGTATATCCGGCGAAGGGAACTGTATTATAAATATAAAAAATAGCGATGAAAAAGTCGTTCAAAGCTTAGTTTTTATTGATTCGGGCAGTTATCTGACACCGGAGATTTGCGCAGAATATGGATTTGATTATAAAAACGATTATGACTTTATTAAATACGACCAGATTGAATGGTATAAATCTGAAATGCAGGATATCGCTGATGAAAATGGTGAGATGCCAGACTCTGTTATGTTCATACATATACCGCTTAAAGAATATAGAACAGCTTATAATCAAGCGCTTAGCGACGATTCTGTTATTTTTGGAGCTCGTCGCGAACCAGAATGCGATTCACCCTATAATACAGGTATGTTTGACGCTATATTAGAAATTGATAGTACCAAAGCAGTTGTATGCGGTCATGACCATATAAACGATTATGCCGTTGAATATATGGGGATAAAGCTTTTATACTCTTTAGGGCTTTCTTATAACTCCTATTTTCTTCGTAAGGACCTTTTGTATATTGCCGCTTATCAACTTGGCTCTGAGCCGCAATTTAATGACGGTTATACTTTGTTTTCTGTGAACAAAAATGGCGAACTAACAATAACCCCAAAATATAACCAAAACAATCCATCCTTTTTTGACGGCCTTACAGAAGCTCAACGGGAGGCGCTGTTTCTTGATGAAACTCTACCCTAATATTAGACTTAGCAGGATTATCTTAAGTAAAGCCTTTTTTCTAAAAACAATATTTTAATGGCATATTTCATTTATCTTGTAATTGATAGGATAATTGAAAAACTTATTTATAAAAAATTCGAAAAAAGCCAAGCTTTATCACAAGATAGATTAACAAAAAGAAAAACCCTATGTTCATACGAACACAGGGTTTTTGCTCTTATTTTTTTGCGTAAAAGCTTTTTGTCTAGCCTTTGTAGTCGCCAGGCTTAATCTCGTCGCCGTATTTTTCCTTTGCTTTTTTAATTCTATCTATTGTTGCATTCCAATAATCATAAATTTCTTGAGGAGTGCCGGCATCCATTTTGGTATAGAAAGCCTTTGTTCTTTCAAGCTTATCTATCCATTTGCTACAACGGAAAGTGAACAGATAGATATAATCGTCTTTGTCAAAGTCTTCATTAAGATACTTCTTGAACAACACCTTCAAATCCTCATACTTGGGTATCTTGCCTGTGGGTGTTTCCAAAGCTTCATATTCGTTATAAATTCTGCCTTCCGCCCAATGCAACCAAACTTTTTTTGCAAGCTTACTTGTAACGAACGAACCGTCGGCTCTTCTCATAAAGTAATTGTTACTAAACACTTTTGGAACCTCTTTCATACCTTCAACGAATTTGATATTGTCCATTGTGTATTCGCTAAGAGGATAAGACACAAAGTCCAGATTTGCCATGGGGCTGGGTTTACGAACACCTTCGGCTCCCAATGTAGCGCTGGTTGTTTCAGATTCAAGAGTTGCCGCTTTAATCAAAATGCCGTCTTTCCAGTTTGGTGATTCTTCCACAGGAACTGTTATGTCACTGTCTCTGCCGCCATAAAGTATGCCTTGAACCTTAACACCGTCTTTTGCTTCAAAACCTTCCTTATCAATATTGTCAAGATAATCAAGTCTCATAGTGTAACGAGCGTTACTGTGAGCAAGTGGTACTTCGTTGCCTTTGCTGTCTTTGATGCCCTTGTGCCACTTTCCAAAATGGTTATAGCCCTCTTCGGGGGTCTCAACGCCCATGCCAAGCCAATAAGGCTTTTTGTCAGGACCCATAAGAACATTAGAGAATATTGTCTCTTGGTTTTTCATCAAGTTTTCAAATATAACGGGGTCGTCTTGTGCGTTAACATCCTTTATGATTCCGAACATACCAAACTCAACATTAACCGCGCGAAATTCACCGTTTATGTTACGGAAATATGCAATATCGTCGCCGACTATTTGTTCGCCGGGAATCATAGCGGTAGCGGTCTTTCCGCAAGCTGAAGGATAAGCTCCGCAGAAATATGTTTTTCTGTTTTTCTCTTTATCCAAAGCTGCCATAATAAACATATGCTCGCATAACCAGCCTTCCTTTCCTGCCTTATTAATTGCAAGACGCATAGAATGTTTCTTTAAGCCTACTGAGTTTCCGGCATATTGGGCATTCATAGAATAAACTATGTTGTTTTGGGTATCCATATATATTCTGCGTTTGTCAAGGTTAACTGAGTTTCCTCTTTCGTCAAGCTCTCCTGCCTAATGAATAAAACGGAAGAAATCATCTTTTTCGTCTTCTTTCATTTTCAAAAAATGTGAATAAGCCGAACGATACAGTATCAATTCAGAGTGGGCTACATACCAACTATCTGTGAATTGCACACAAGGAATTGTAAAAACGCTTTCCGTAGGACCTTCTGAAAAGAACAATACAATTGCTTTTCTTCCTTTCATATTTCCTTTTGCAATACTCATTATTTCTTTATAGCCTTCTTCATAATCTATTGAGTTAAGCGCCTTCATTCTTTCCATGTTTTCTTTGTAGACCATAAAGCGGGTATTATTCTTATCTCTTGCCTGATCATTATAAGAATCCCAATGAATTGTTTGTTCGGAGTTAGCTAACAAATGTTCCTCTCCTAGCGCCAAAGACTGTTCGCGAACATATTTGATGTCTTTTTCACTGTCGCCGCATACAAAAACAGATTCAGGATCACAATGTTCAATAAATGAACCTATGAATTCCATTACTTTTTCATTTTTCAAAGCTATCAGCTTTTCATAGCTTTCTGTGTTCATCCGAGTTCTTATCAGTTTTTCAAATTTCGTATTCATATACTCTCCTAAAAAAATAAAATTTGGTTTAAGTTTACACCATTTTAAGGGTTAATGTCAACTATTTTCAATGGTATAACCTTTTTTAAGTTTATGCATAATTTATATTCTTATCATTTAATTGGAAAAGAATTATACTTATGTGTTATTTTCAACTTATACTATATATGTAATGAAAACTCATGATTTTTTTGTTGCTCTCCACGCGGAGGGGTGGATGCTCTTTATCTATCATTTTACCTAACTTTATAATAAATGTATTGTAAACCTACACAAACCAAATGGGTTACAAGCCTTTTAATATTGACTCTAGATAACAAATATGTTATTCTCTTGTTGAGGACTTTTTGACCTATTAATATTTATAGATCATAAAGAACAAGGGGTATTTATGAAAAGATTTATTTTTTATTGCGTTCTCGCTACGTTAGGTTTAATACTTATTGGTTTTTCTATGTTAACAGGAGCTTTTTCAGATTTTAGCAGCACCTTAATAACCTTTAGCGCAAGTATAATTGGCTTAATTATAGGGGCCTTTTTTTTCCTTTATGGTATTATTCGCGGCGCTATTGAAAGCAGAAAGTAAGATATTTATTCATCTTTAGAAAGTTCTTTTGCTCTCTGACAAAGACTCAAAAAGTATATTTCTATTAATGAGTATAGTCTATGTATTTTATATGATTAGGTAAGTCCTTTTGAATTATATCCTTCATCTTTTTGGCGAACGGACATGCATATCCAATAGGATTGCCTTTTTGTATGCAGGATGCGAACACTATTGTATCAGCCCCTCTTTTCACAAGTTCCCTTGCTCTCAAAATTGCCTTCTTACCGGGGCATCCACCACAACTCACAAATCCAATTATATTAATTTCCTCATTAATGTTTTCAAAAGCCCCTTACCTTTCTTTTATATATTGAAAATCTGCTGTTCCAGGACAATAGTCCTCTGTTTGTAGACACCTTATAATTCCTATTTTCATCTTTATAAACCTCATATAAATAATTGTTCTATTAAATTGTTTATTATCTTCATCTATAATAAATACTTCATCTTTTTTTATGACGCCTTCACCCAGATAGGTCCTACCCAGCTATAAAAATCGTATTTTGTACCTTCGCCTTGATACACTCTTATGAAATAATAATCTTCTCCATTTGTATTCAAGCCTTCCGCATTGTCAATTCCTTTCACGCTTCTTTCATTTTGATAGTACTTGCCATCTTTTTCATTATAATAGTAATTGTCATAAGACGAGCCTGTTATCTCTTCATTGTCCGTAATTAAAAAATCAATAATAGGTGAAGAACTTTTTTCCACATGCCAAAGTTCGGAATTTTTCCATATTTCTATTGTTAAATCCTGCCATTCATCCATTTGAGCGTTGCCCTGCCAACCAAGTTCCAATCCATCTCTTAAAACCTGCACTCTTATATCTCTATTTGAAATTGTATCAGGAACTTGTAGGGTTGAATTGTTTTGTCCTGGGTTCATACCGTTTATTGAAAAATCAATAACAGGTCTGAAGGGCGCCCTCGTAGCGACAACAGAACCGTTTCTTATCTCTTGCATTATACCTTTTCTGTTAAATTCGTCCCTATTAAGATATACGCCCGTTAAGCCACCGGGGTAAGGATGCCCTCCTCTTGCTATCCAGTTCAAAACAGGATATTGATTGGGATAATGCGAACCTTTATGACAAATGGGATGACCGGGATGTCCGTCATGGCTATCGGAGTTTGCTACTATGGCAACTTTATGCCCCATCTTAAAAGCGTCTATTGCAGAGGCTCCAGGCAATTCGTTGTCTTTAGCATGTACCGTTCCCATGTAGTTTAATTGATGTTTATTAGGTAAAGAGGAATCCCCATGAACGGAAAAAACTGAAACTGTTTTTACATATTCGGGATTCATTGCAAACCAGTCCATTTCAAAGTTTGTTTGCGTAAGGTGGTGTGGAATAGCTATTACATTGGCGTCGTTTTCTTGAGTATAAGTATCAAGATACTCCCATAATTCATCAGAGCTTTGTTGTTTCCCTCTTGCCGCAAGAACAGGAGCGGTTGCGTCAGATACCAAAGTATAATGCCCGTATCCGAATTCCTTTCCAACCTGGCCAAAGCTAGTCGTCCACTCTACCCCATGAAAAGTAACAAATTCCCCAGGCTTATTATACTTTTCGGTTTTATTAAAATTATAATCTATCTGCCATTGGGCTCTTTCCTTTGTATTTATTCCAAACCCTTCGCCATGGTCGGTTAAGGAATAAAAATCTAATAAAGCCGTATCCCTTGCGAATTTCATTAAAGCACCTGGAAGCCCCGCGCCGTCGCTTATTACAGAATGCGTGTGTATATCTCCCCACAATAAAGCTTTATTATTATCATTTAAGGCTATAATAGGATTGCTTATTGCCCTAAATCCTGAATTATCTTCAACTGCTATGTAATGAATGCCCTCTGTGTTTATTTTCATATCAAATTCCATAAAGCCCACATCTTTTGAGATTAATTCCGGATTTATACCACCTAACCCAATTGAAGTTCCCTTAAATTTTGTAGCCTCGGGCAAGCTTGCTTCAGTGTTCGATAGTAAACTATAATCGTCTAAATCATAAGAAATTATATCAAAACTAACTTCCCCTTTATAGGATTTTGCCAGTCTTTCAGACCAGTCCCAGGCTTGAACAGTAATTAAAAATTCTTCATTTGTTTCCACATAACTAGGAGAGTTTATCCAAAGCTGTGTCATTTTATTGTTAAACATAACCTTTGGGTTTATTGATAAGATTAACCAAACAATTAGCATTATTGATACTATAACTATTTTTGTAATCATATTTTTCTTTTTTGCTTTTTTAATTTCCATCAGTACATTAATCCTCCCTCAACAGAATAGACAACATACAATATAATAGTTGCCACAAGAGCGGCGATAGAAAGTAACCACCCTAAAATACGACCATATTTTCTTTTATCAAAAAAGATTAACACACTGCCAACTGCAAAAGGAATAATGTTAACGATTCTAAAAGGGGTCAAAAGCATGAGGGGTATAAATAACAATAGCCTCCAAGACCAATTCATTATCCAAATACCGCTTTTTTTCAAAAGTTCCACTGTATCACCTCAATCTCTACCTATTATATTTTCTTCACTCTTATTTAATAAACCTTGTTTTTTTAGCGCATCTAATATTGCCTGATGTTTGCTCTTTGTGAAATCATAGAAAATAAAGGGTATTCCCATCAATAGGAAACCTAAAGCCGGTATTAAGGTTACCATAATGAAAATACCGTGCAGAGTCAAACCTGTTTGCTGCTCTAAATCAGCATTAAGAGTTCCTTCATAACCTATTGCTGAGAGTATCAGTCCGGTTAAAGCGACATTCACGCCGTTTTGAAATTTCCCAATAAAAGTCAAAAGAGAAAAGCAAGTGCCTTCAACCCGCTTTCCGGTTTTATATTGAATATCGTCTACGCTGTCACCAATCATAATTGTTGTTACGCTCATCCAAATGCCAACGGGAAGAAATGATAAAAATCTTCCGATAGTAAATATATATACATTTTCATATCCTATAAAATAAAAGATTACATTTGCCAAAATACCCCATAGACATCCTATTATAAGAACATTTCTTTTTTCCATTTTCTTTATGAGCAAAGGCGCCGCAAAAAGACCAACTGCCATAGCTAAAGCAGGCAAAATTCCTATAACAGGCGTAAAAATGCTCATTAAATCATTGCTTACTATATCCGGAAAGATTTCTTTTATGTTCCACTTTACAAAATAAGTTGTCATAGCGGTAGCTCCAATCATCATAACCGACATCAACATCCCTGCTATAAGGTTAATCATCAATGGTTTGCTTTTGGGTATGTATTTTAGGTTTTCAAAAAACCTTTCATTGCCCGTTGCAGTATTTTGGGCTCTTTCTTTTGTATTAAAAAATCCTTGCAATAAAAGTATGGTTCCGAAAACAACAAATACCAATGCCGCCAAGAAAATACTTGTTCTTCTATCAAAACCGGCGTCGGCGGCAAATTTGTTCACCGTCCAAAAAGCGCCGATTGTGATACCTGAGCCCAGTCCGCCAATTAACCTTGTCATAGTTACTATTTTGACTCTTTGAGAAGGGTCTGTTGTGATTACTGCGCTCATACTCCAATAAGGTATATCA
>CAZVHD010000024.1:0-12088 GCA_964626765.1 uncultured Christensenella sp. | reverse complement strand
GCTCAAACTCATAACAAAAAGACTTAACGAAATAAAATATGTCAGCGACTATACCGACGAGATTAAAACTGCAAAAAAAGATTGGCAAAAGGAATATGAGCGCCTTGCAAAAATAGAGTATTCAGAAGACTTCAAACCCGAGGTTGAGGCTATGAAAAAGGGAACAGTCGAGGACTTTATAAAAGCTACGGGTGGATATATCTGCCAAACTTCGGCAATAGCGCTCATAAGAGAAACAATAGATGAAGACGCTATCGTAGTGGGAGCAAGCGGCAGTTTGCCGGGATGTTTGCAGAGAATGTGGAATACAGACAGTCCAGAATCTTATAACATGGAATACGGATATTCCTGTATGGGATACGAGATAGCCGGAGCTCTAGGCTCAAAACTTGCAAGAAAGGAAAGGGAAGTATACGCTTTTGTGGGGGATGGAAGCTATCTTATGTTAAATTCTGAAATGGTAACAGCTGTTCAGGAAGGCGTGAAAATAAACATACTCCTATTTGATAATAGCGGTTTTGGATGCATAAATAACCTTCAAATGGGAAATGGAATCAATTCTGCTTGTACCGAGTTCAGATACCGTAAGGGAGAAGAAAGAATACCCAAAGGTGAATTTTTGAATATTGATTATGCAAAAAACGCTGAGGGGTACGGATATAAGACCTATCAGGTTAAGACCATGAAGGAGCTAAAAGACGCTCTTGAAAAGAGCAAACAGGACAAACAACCTACGCTTATTGATATTAAGGTAATGCCAAAGACCATGACGAGCGGATATGGAGGATGGTGGAATGTAGGGTGCAGCAGTTTACCCAGAAACCAAGAAGGGCAAAAAGCTTATGAGGAAAAAATAAACAAACTTAAAAAAGCCAGAAAATATTAAAACAACGGAGATAATTTAGCTATGTTTGACAAAAAAAAGGTATTTATTGGAATTGCCCCCATAGGCTGGACAAATGACGATATTCCCGAATTGGGCAAGGAAATAACTTTTGAACAGTGCCTTAGCGAAATGGCGCTTGAGAGATATAAGGGCTGTGAGATTGGCAACAAATTTCCTCAGGATGTCGACAGGCTCAAAAAGGAATTGAGGCTTAGAAATCTAAAAGTAGCTAACAGATGGTTTTCTTCTTTTTTATTGACAGAACCTTATGAAGAAGTGGAAAAAAAGTTTATAGAAAACTGCAAATTTCTCAAATCCGTAAGAGCCAAGACCATAGGGGTAAGTGAGCAAAGCCACAGCATACAAAAGCTTTCTGTGCCGGTATTTGACGCCAAATACGAGATGAATAACGAGGAATGGACAATTCTTTGCGAGGGCCTCAATAAGCTTAGCGATGTGGCGGCAAAATATGGAATAACATTGACCTATCATCACCATATGGGCACGGTTGTGCAAACAGTGGATGAAATAGACCGCCTTATGAAAAACACAGACGAGAACAAGGTTTTCTTGCTTTATGACAGCGGGCATCTTGCCTATTGCGGAGAGGACTACATAGCTATTTTAGAAAGATATGTCAAAAGAATAAAGCATGTTCACCTAAAAGACATCCGACCCGATGTCATAAGAAAGGTCAAGGAAAACAGATTGAGTTTTTTGGACGGAGTGAAACAGGGAACCTTTACCGTCCCCGGCGACGGGTCCATAGACTTTCACTCTATATTTGAGATACTGTCTAAGAACGATTATTCAGGATGGTTGCTTGTGGAAGCCGAACAAGACCCCGCCCAAGCAAACCCTTTGGAGTATGCAAAAAAAGCCAGAAAATATATACGCAAAATAGCCAAATTATAAAAAAGGAGAAAAAAAATGCAAACACTTAAATTTTTTACTAACAACCAATATCTCACATCAAAAACCGACAAGTTTTATGATGTATTTAACCCCTCAACAGGAGAGCAGATAGCAAAATGCCCCAGAGTTACCACAGAGGAAATAAAAAAGGTTATAGATAACGCCCAGGCGGCTTATGAAAAATGGTCCAGAGTTCCAGTAACCAAAAGAGTCAAAATTCTTTATAAGGTAAAACAGCTTTTGGAAGAAAACCTTAACGAACTTACTATTCTGCTTGCCACCGAACATGGAAAGGTCTATAAAGAGGCTCAAGGAGATGTCTTAAAAGCAATTGAGGGCACTGAGCTTGCCTGTCATATGCCCGTACATATGCAAGGCGACAGCCTTATGGATACATCCAAGGGCTATGATACTGTTTTATACAGAGAACCGATAGGAGTTTTTGTGGGAATTGCGCCTTTTAATTTTCCTGCAATGATACCCATGGGCTGGATGGCGCCCAACTGTATTGCCGCAGGCAACACTATGGTAGTCAAAGCTGCCGGAGCCACTCCTATGTCCGCATTAAAAATTGCTGACATCTATAAGCAGGCCGGACTTCCCGACGGTGTTTTGAATGTTATATCCTGTGACAGAGTGGATACAAAAGAGCTTTTAACAAATCCTCTCATTAAGGGAATATCTTTTGTGGGCTCTACAAAGGTAGGCAAATTTATCTACAAGACAGGCGCTGAGAACGGAAAGAGAGTTCAAGCTCTTACAGAAGCCAAAAACCACGCGCTTGTTTTGGAAGACGCAGCTCTGGACAGAACAGCGGCTGGGATAATTAACGCGGCTTTTGGTTGCGCCGGAGAAAGATGTATGGCGCTGCCCGTAGTAGTAGCTCAAGAGTCCATAGCCGACGAGCTTGTGGCAAAAATTAAAAAAATGGCTCAAAACATAAAAATAGGCCCCGCCTATCATAAAGACAGCGAGATGGGCCCTGTGTACTCAAATTCCCATAAAGAGAGCGTAATTGGCTGGATAGAAAAAGGCGTTGAGGAAGGAGCCGAGCTTGTTTTGGACGGAAGAGGACGTAGCGTGGAAGGTTTTGAGAAAGGATTTTATCTTGGACCAACAATATTTGATAAGGTAACCGAAGACATGGAAATTGGAAGGGAAGAGATTTTCGGACCGGTACTTTGTATAAAGAGAGTCAAGGACTTTGAAGAAGGGCTAAAAGTTATGAATAACAGCCGTTTTGCAAACGGTTCTGTTATCTATACACAAAGCGGCTATTATTCAAGAGAGTTTGCAAGAAATACCCATGGCGGTATGGTGGGCATCAATGTGGGCATTCCTGTGCCAATAGGTGTTTTCCCATTTTGCGGACACAAAGATTCATTCTTTGGCGACCTTCATTGTCTTGGAAAAGACGCTTATAGATTCTTTACCGAGTCAAAAACCGTGACAAGCCATTGGTTTGACGAGGAAGAAAAGAAAAACACCACAGTCAGCACTTGGGACGGCACAATATAAGGGAGAACTTAAAAGTGATAAATATCGGAATTATTGGGGCTGGCAGAATTGGAAGAGTGCATTGTGAGTCGATAAACAGCTTTATAAAAGTTGCAAAGGTCAAATCTATCGCCGACCCTATGCTCAACGATGAGACAACAGAATGGGCCAAGAATACAGGCATAGAAAATATCTATACCGACTACAAAAAAATTCTTGAAGATAAGAACATTGACGCTGTGCTGATTTGTTCGTCAACCGACACCCACTGCAATATCGGGCTGGAGGCCATAAAAGCAAAAAAACACATATTTTGCGAAAAGCCTATTGACCACGATGTGAAAAAAATAAAAAAGATAATTAGCGCGCTAAAAGAAAATCCCCAAGTAAAGTTTCAAGTGGGGTTCAATCGCAGATTTGACCATAACTTTGCAGAAGTTAAACAAGCGGTGGCAAAAGGGAAAATAGGCGAACTCAACATTTTGAAAATAACATCAAGAGACCCTTTAGCTCCTCCTTTGGATTATATAAAAGTTAGCGGGGGCATATTTTTGGACATGACAATACACGATTTTGATATGGTGAGATTTATATCTGACGCCGAGGTTGAAGATGTGTTTGTAATGGCCAAAGCTCTTGCCGACAAGCAGGTAGAAAAGGCTGGAGATGTGGATACGGCAATTATTTCAATGACCCTTTCAAATGGAGCCTTGGCTGTTATAGATAACTGCAGAAGAACAAGCTATGGATATGACCAAAGACTTGAGGCCTTTGGCTCTAAAGGGCAAGCTAGTATCTCAAATGATACAAAGTCAACACTCAAACTGACAAATGAGCAGGGCGTAACAACAGAAAAGCCCTTGTATTTCTTTTTGGAAAGGTATATGCAAGCGTATGTTCAGGAGATTGTCGATTTTATTGACGCTATTGAAAAGGATAAGCCGGTATCGGTGGGAGTAAGAGACGGACTGGAACCTGTAATAATTGGAATCGCCGCAAAAAAATCTTTGGAACAGGGCAGAAAAATCAGCATAAAAGAAGTAAAAACACAATATAACCTTACATAAAAGGAGGATGAATGCCCAATTTAATTTCACACTATTATTTTGCAAAAAAAGTTAAAGACAGCCTTCCCCAAGATGTGGCGGAAATTACGGAGAAGTATCCCGATTCCTATTTTCTGGGAGCCATAGGTCCTGATTTCTTGTTTGTATTCAGAGAGCTTGGCTTTAAGGAAAAGATGTATCCAAACACTATGCAATTTTTGAAAATGTATGAGGTTTTTGAAGGGTGTCTTGATAAGATGAGGAAAAGTTATAATGAAGAGCAGATGTCGTACATACTGGGGCTTTTGTGTCATTATTGTTCGGATTTTTGTTTGCATCCTTATGTGAATTATTTTGTGGAAAACCATTTTGCAAAACATCTTCCCACAAATCAAATTTCAAGCATACACGCTCTTATTGAATCGGGCATTGACTCCCACATTTGCGAGGACAAATTCAACATCGCCCCCAACGCATTCAAGGCCCATAAGGCGTGTGGTAGCAAGAAAAAAACCAGACTTGCGATAGGAAAGCTTTATTATGATATTATAAATCCTATTTTTGGATATGACACCAAGCCAAAAAGATTAAGTCTTGCTTTTACTATAACCAAATTATTTATGTTAATTAGCGTGGACAAATGGAAAATTAAAAAAGAGCTATTTAGC
This sequence comes from uncultured Christensenella sp., assembly GCA_964626765.1. Taxonomy (GTDB): domain Bacteria; phylum Bacillota; class Clostridia; order Christensenellales; family DTU072; genus DTU072. The sequence continues at coordinate 7,076 of CAZVHD010000024.1, read as the reverse complement.
AAAATAGAAGATATTGTTGGAGGGAAAAAGAAATTAACAGGACTATTTAGACCGCCTGAAGGCTATAAAGAAATAGACTATATGAACTTTGATAAAAGAGAATGGCTCAAGGTGAGAAATGAAAGTGAAAAAACAAATGAAAATGTATATGAGGCTTTTGATAGAGCCGAAAAACACGCAATAGAATACATTGGCGACTTTATGGGAAAATTAAAAAGTGGCAAACCTCTTGATAGAAGAAAATTTACCATTAATTATGAGGGAGTGAAAGTTTATTAATTTTAACCATTGAGACCCCGCCCAATCACCGCCAAAAAAGTCGGATATCGGGACGGAGTTCCAGTTGCCTTTTTATAAAGTCTCTTGATTTATAGATATACCTTGAGGTTTTCTAAATTATTGTTTAGCATTCCCATAAGCTTATTAGTAAGAGACATATCAATATTTAATTCAGAGTCAATATTGTTGGTCACTTTTGTTATGGAGATGATACCCATGTTTATCCCCTGAATCATCATTTCTGCAAGCTTGCTTGCGGAGCGGTCGTTGATTGTGTTAATAAGCATATTCCCGTACATCATAGCTTTATTTATAATATTTGCAGGCTTCAAGTCAAAACCGTTATGAATAGCTTTGAGTTCAATTTCTTTAGCCAATGATTTGTAAGAGTTGAACTGTTTGAACAAAAGATTTTTCAAGGCTTTTTCCTTGACCATGGGCTTTATTACTTCCACGCTCTGCATGCCCATTGTGGCAACCTTATATGTCTCCTGTAACAATTCCAGCTCTACTATGTCTCCTGGCTGCATTTCTTCGTTGGATAGCTCTTCTTCTAGCACTTTGTTTACCCTTGATGCTATTTGTTCTTCGTCTATTGCTTGTTGATTTTCTTGATTTTTTTGATTTTGTAGTTGACTCATTTTTCCTTAATACTCCTTTAACTTTAGTTTGTATGCGCGCGAATTTTTTATGCATTTTCGAGAAGGTTTTTTTAGCATAGGAAAAGAGCTTAATTTTTAACTTATAAACACAGTTTTTAACCACGCCGTAAAAAAAGTATCTGGCGGCAAAAAGCCCGAGTGAAAAGGTAAAAAGGGTGAAGGGTTTTATTTGCCCCCAATAAAAAAGGTGGCACATAAGCACAAAAAAACCGCTTACAATAAGAATAGAAAAAAAATCGGCGATTATTTTTGCAATTTTTTTGTGTGACAAACAAGATATCGCCTCATACAAAAGATATCCCACACACCCAGCGGAAAAAAAGATAACGCTTATCGCCGGTTGAATAAGAGAAGAGCTCATTTGAACAACTTTTTATAAAAAGGTACTTTCTCACGCTTTTTGGCATAACTTAAGCTGGTTGTGATGCCTTTTACAATAAGGAGCTGTCCTTTTATGTCCAAGTCTACGACATTGAGGTTTTCTCCACGGATAAAAAGGGAATTGTTGACAAGATTGGCAACAACTTCTTTGGAGTCAAAACTCTCAACATTTGTTACGCCGGTAACTTTCAGGATATTTTTTTCAAGATTTATACTATGTTCTTTTACTACTTGTTCCATTTTCACCTCTTTATATAATATTATTTATTGATGGTATGTATGCTTGACTATTACAGATAATAAATTTATAATCTAAAATACAATGAAAGACTTTGAGATAAATGAAAAATACGGTTCATGGTTCAGGCTGGACAACTCCGCGGCTGTGTATCCCATGCTAATAACGCTAAAGGCGCAGAGCCTTTTCCGGCTGGGTGTTGCGCTAAATGAATGCGTGGACAGAGATGATTTGGAAAGAGCGTTGAAGACTACATTCAAAAGATATCCTTCTTTTGAAGTGGAGCTTTCTCAAGGTTTTTTCAGACATTACTTTGTATCAAACAAAAAAAAGCCCATAATAAGAGCAGATGACGGGTCTTTATTAAAAAGAATAGACTTTAGGTACAACAGAGGCTATCTCTTAAGAGTGACCTATTATAAAACAAAAATATTCGTTGACTTTTTTCATGGACTATGCGACGGAACTTCTGCTATGGAATTTCTAAAGACGCTTTTGTATTATTATTTCAAGGAAAGAGGCGTGGAATACCCTCATATGGGAAAAATAAAAACTCTTGAGAACCCCTTAAATCTTGAGGAATTCAAGGACGGCTTCAAAGAACACTATACAGAATTTGATATTGCAAAAGGTATAAAAAATATGAAGGGAGAAGGCGCCTTTCCTGTAAAAGACACCCTTTTCAAAAAAGAAGGATTTGGGCTTATACAAGGCGCTGTTGAAACAGACAAGCTTATTGCCCTATCCAGAAAGTACAATTGCAGTCTTACGGTATTCCTTGCCTCAATAGCAATGCTTTCGGTTGCCGAAACATACTATAAAGGCAACGCAAATAAAGATTTGGTTGTATTCATACCAATAAACTTAAGAAGATTTTATCCTTCGGAAAGTATATATAACTTCACCAGCTTTGCAAAATGCAGAATAAATCCAAAAACTGTTAGCGCAAGTATCGAGAGCTATTCGGCGGTTATTAAAGACCAGTTAAAAAAGCAGCTTTCAAAAGAGGAGCTTGATTTGAAATTGAGCTTTACATCCTTAATGGATAAAAAACCATATCTTAAGTTCATGCCGCTTTTTATAAAGTCTTTTATTGCAAAACTTGCAAAAATACTTACGGGCTCTGCCCAACAGACTATGATTATATCAAATTTAGGAAATGTTCAAATGCCCGAGGGCTATGAAAAACATATAGACAGTTTTCTTTTTAATCTTAACTGCGGAGGAAAAACTCCTAACAATATGGCAATATCAACTTTTAATAATAAGACTATTATATCTTTTACAAGACAGCTTGTATCAACGGAAATAGAGAGAAAATTTTTCACGACCCTTAGTGGAATGGGCTTGGATATAAAGATTACAAGCAACCTCAGGGAGGAAGATAAAAATGAGATGTGAAAAGTGCAGAGTCGAGGTGAAATGTAAAACAAGAGTTTGTCCGCTGTGTCACAAGCCAATAGCAGCAAGTGAAAATCAAATCAAAAAAACAGAAAGGGAATATCCCTTAAGACCCTGCAACCGTCCATTAATAACATCAAAATTTAATAAAGTATATTTAATCATAGCTTTAAATATTTTTATTATTTCAGTTGTGGCAAATATCATAATATCCCCTCACATTTATTGGTCGCTGATAGTAATAGGGCTTATATTTTATTTTTATTTCTTTATAAGATATACAATTTTGAGATACAGCCACTTTAACTCTAAAGTAGTGGGACAAGCTGCATTTTTATATGCAATTTCTATTCTTATTCAACAGGTGTATAAAACGGATTTGTGGATATATGAATTTGTTCTTCCCTCAATAATTCTTATATCCATCACTGCCATAGGTATTTATTTGCTGATAAATATCGGCACGGCAAAAAACTATCTTTTCAGCTTATTTATTTTGGCGGTGCTAGGGATTTTGCCATTATTTATTGTGATGTTTTCCGACGCATTTTATATTTGGCCTAGCATACTTGTGGCAATAACTTCCGCAAGCGTTATGCTGACTACAATTATAGCAGGCAGGAAATTGCTTCTTGCGGAGTTCAAAAGAAAATTCCATTTGTAAGAGTTTTTTTTCTTTTAATAAATGATTTGATAAACTGCCTAATTCAGGGCGTCTTCAATTGCTAAAAGAATAACTTTGCTACTAAAAGTAGCGCCGCTTATGGCGTCAACATCAAGACTTTGCTCTTCAATAACCACATCGGTGATACTTTCGCCGTCATAACCCTGTCCATGAATGTGCTCAAGAATTTCAATCTCTGTTATCATATGGTTTTGGACAACCACTTTTACCTCTGCGGACACCGGGAATGTGGAATGCGAGCCATAATAGGTTCCGTCTTCCACCTCGTTAAGGTCAATATTGATTTGAATATCGTTTAATTTGTCAAGGTTGTTTTGAACATTTACAACAGCTATTATGCCGCCAATTATAAGAGTAACAATAACTGTCAGGATAATTATAAGTATCTTAAATTTCTTTTTTAATTTTGCCATAATATGTTCTCCTGTAAAGACAATATAAAAAAAGTATAAACATTTAATCCAGATGAGTCAATCCATTTGACAAAAAGCATATTAATCAAGATTGTTAAGAAGTTTTTTTAGGCGCGGCCGGTTATAACGCTGGGCGATTATACAGGGAAGATTGACAATTATCCCATAAAAAACCATAATAAGAGCCACATACCAGTAAACAAAGACAAAAAAAAGTATAAAGGGAAGCATCCCCAGCCAATGAGCAAGCTCGGCTCTACATGATTCGGCAATAAATTTTTCTACATATTCCCTGTCCGCCGCCAATAAATGCTTTTTGCGGAAGTCGTTTTTGAAAAATCTTGCTCCGTCTGGAAGGAATTTTTTCCACTTATGGACAAATGTATACTTTTTATAAAAGACTCCTTGCTTTTCCCACTCTCTTGTTTTATAAAGCCATTTTTTTGTGGAATTTTCATCAAATTTTATTTGTCTTGCAATAAGAGCTCCGCTTATTTGTATTATAAGAGAACCCAAAAACAAAACAATAAGCATTTGTGTATCACTCAAACTTATTAAAGGCATGACTTTCTCCTTATATTTTTAATTTTCTTCCTTTCCAAGTAACCTTGCGGTTAAATATCTTTTTGAACAAGCTTATGATGAAAATTATATGGAACCACAATAAGGCAATAGGATATAGTATAAGCATTAATATATTAAATTTTCCAGCCTGATTTGATATTATTACTAAATGACTTGTTGCAATCAAGTAAAATAGGCTGTATGTGGCGATACTCATAGTATCCGCTTGAACTATACTAGAAATTAAATCAACAGGCAAAGCTGTAAGAGCCATAAGCCATACAAAAGTAAGTATGGTAGTCAAAAGACTTGCGGATATAAACCCTCTGGAAAAGTTTTTGATAAAGCCCTGGGCTTGTGATTTTAAGCTCTCGGGATACATGCGAAAGGAAACCGAACTGTTGCCAAGCATCAAGGTATAACTTAAATTATTTTTTTGATAATGCCTACCCAAAGCGTAGTCTTCTATTATACAATTTTTTACGACCTCGTGAGCCCCCATTTCAAAATAAGTCATTTTATCTATCATAAAGACAGGGCCAAACATTCCTCTTTGTTTTTTTACAGGAAGCGTAATTCCCGTTCCCGCAATGGCAGTCAGATTAAAAAAGACCGCCATGCTTTCGGTAATATTTATTGTTTTATGATAGGGTTGTACCGAAAAGGTTCCATATTCACTGTATGAAGAAAAAAGATATTCAAAAGCGTCTTTTTGTAATTTGACATCGGCGTCCAGAAAAAGAATGACATCGCCTTTGGCGGCTTTTGCGCCCTCGGTGAGGGCAAAAGGCTTGCCCTTCCAACCATTGGGACAGTTTAGTATATTTATAAGTCTAACATTTGAAAATTGTCTTATAATGTTTGCGGTTTCGTCCTGTGACTGGTCGTTTACACAAATGATTTCCAGAGGTTTTATGGTTTGCTCTTTTAGATTTTGTAACAGCTCGGCTATATTTAATTCTTCATTTCGGCATGGAATAACAACAGACACGCCTTTTTTAGCGGGAGGCCTATGCTTTTTTATTTTTGGAAAACGGTAAAAAAGAAAAAACCCGCATATTAAGCCGATAATGACAATTATTAAATCTTTAATATCCATATTAATTATAAGAATTAAGGTATTAGCTACCGTTTAGCGGGTTTTTTTATATATTAAGTGATTTTTAATAGTTTTCTTTTCTTACTTCAAAGAAGCTTTGAGCAAATGAGCATACCGGACAATATTCAGGCGCTTTTTCGCTTGTCAACAAGTGACCGCATATTCTACATTCCCATTTGGTTTTTTCCGGTTTTTCAAAGACCTGTTTGCTTTTAACATTTTCAAGAAGGGTTCTGTACCTTTTTTCATGAGTTTTTTCAATTTCCGCAACTCTTCTGAATCTTTCAGCCAGTTCGGAAAAGCCTTCTTCTTCGGCATCTTCTGCAAACTGCTTATACATTTTTGTCCATTCATAATTTTCGCCTTCTGCCGCATGTAAAAGATTGTCGGCTGTGTTCCCTAGGCCGCCCAGAGCTTCGTACCAAAGTCTAGCGTGTTCTTGCTCGTTTCTTGCGGTTTTCAAAAAGAGTTCCCCCAACTGGTCATATCCTTCTTTCATTGCGATATTAGCAAAATAGGTGTATTTGTTTCTTGCCTGACTTTCTCCTGAAAAGGCCTCTTCAAGATTTTTTTCGGTTTTTGTGCCTTTATACGGGTTTTCTTTCTTGTGGGTCTCTTCTATTTTTTCAAAAACAGATTTGGGCTGGCCGCATCTTGGGCATTTGAAGTCTTCGGGCATCTCTCCTTCATGGATGTAGCCGCATACTGTACAACGGTATTTCATATTTTTATCCTCCTGATTCTTTAATAAATTTAATAAGGTTTCCACTTTTTCCAATGGAAAATCCTTTTCATTGACATTTGTTTTCAAGTCTTGCAAAAAATCTATGGCTTGCTTTGAGGTGGGAAGCATATAACCCGACTCTCTGAATAAGTCCTCTTGCATAAGGCGATTGGATTCTTTCAAAGCCTTGGCAAAAACACTTTCAGTCTTATTTGAGCTGCTGTTTTCTATACTTTCAGCAATTTTTTGCTGTTTTGATTTGTTTTTTATGATTAATCTTAAGCTGCCTTTTACAGCGTTTGTCTTATTTCTTTGCGGCGGATACTCACGGGGAACCATTGTTATGGCGTGGGATGGACAAGCGCTTAGGCACGCCCCGCATCCCGTGCAGCTGTCCTTATCTATTTGCCCGGTCTCGGTATCGGTGGCGTGGGTGGGACAAACATACAAACATAGACAATCTTTTGTACATAACTTTATGTTTCTTACTGCGTACATCATATCTTCTCCTTACACCTTGTGAATTTTGATTTTGGGAACCTTACAGACGGGACATATATCAGGAGCGCTGAGCCCGTTATAGACATATCCGCAAATCTCACAGACAAAAAAGCTGTTGTCCTTGAATGC
>CAZVHD010000023.1:0-12105 GCA_964626765.1 uncultured Christensenella sp. | reverse complement strand
GGCATGATCATGGTCTTTATAGCCAGCCACATGAAGCGTTGCAATTCTTCCACATCCAATAAGCGCAAATTTCATTTTCATCTTTTACCTCTCAAATGGTTTCTTGGCTTTTTGCCGCTTCATACTCTTTTCTTCTTTCTTTGTCATAAGCCGGAATGGGAACATCCCACCAACCAAACGCCTTTCCTCCGGTGTTTGGATATTCTCTTGACACTTCCACATTTATAAATGCGGGTTTGTTTTTCTCTACTGCTTTTTTTATAACTAAGTCCAGTTCATCAAGGTTTTTTATATCATAGCTGTCTATGTAAAAAGCTTTTGCAATTTTGATAAAATCAGGGGAATATTCCTTTCCGTCCTTTTGAAAATCGTTTCCAAAAGCCCTCTCTTTTCCATAGACATCTATTTGCAAGTCCTTTATCGCCATCCACCCTGCGTTGTTTGCCATGATAACTATGACGGGTATATCATATTGAGCCATTGTGGCTAACTCTTGCATAATCATCATGAAATCACCGTCGCCTAAAAGAGCCACAACCGGTCTTTCGGGAAGGGCAAGCTTTGCGCCCATTGCTGCCGGAACTGCCCAACCCATAGCGGAAAATCCGCCCGTAGTCAAATTGCAATAAGGCTTTTCGTAACAATATTCCTGAAAAAGCTGAGCTTGAGTGTTTCCAGATGAGGTCGCTATAATAGTATCTTTGGGGAGTGTCTTGTTAAGTTTTCCAAGAAGCTGAGATATTGTGATAAATTCTGTTTTTTTGCTTCTTATATTCTTGAGATACTCAAACCACTTTTGTCTAAGGGCCTTTATCTCTTCCAAATACTCTTTATTGACTTTGGTTTCACCCCAGTTGTTATTCAACTTATTTAAAGCGTCTTTAAGGTCTCCAACAATACCAATATCCGCTCCATAATTTTTGCCTATTTCCCCGGCATCAATATCTATATGTATAAGCTTTGTGTCCGGAAAATTGAAACTTATTCCCTTTCGGTAAGAACAGGTTGTCTCATCGGCAAACCTTGCTCCTACGGCTAGTATCACATCGGCATTTCTGCAAATTTCCACCCCTATTGGCGTTCCTTTTGAGCCGGTATGAAAAGCGTACTGGGGATGTGTTTCTCTGACCGCGCCTTTGCCCGCAAGAGTTGTAACAACAGCCGCTCCCCATTTTTCACAAAGAGTCAAGATTTCTTTTTCTGCCTTTTTCTTCAAAGCTCCCCCACCAACAAGTATTACAGGTCTTTTTGCGCCTTTCATAAGCTCAATAGCAGACTTTATAATCTGAGTGTCCACAGAAGGCAAACTTCTGGCCTTGTTCTTTTCCGCGGGCATAATGTCACAGTCCACATAATCTGCCTGAACATCCATAGGCAAACTTATAACACAAGGTCCGCTTCTGCCCGTTGTCATCTGGCTGAAGGCTCTTCTTAGTATTCTAGGGAGTTGCTCAGCGCTTTCAGCCCGCCAACATCTTTTTGCAAGAGGTTCAAGGCTTCTTGTGATATTGCTATCCTGATATCTCTCTATTTCTTGTAATACTCCAACACCTTTCATATGGGTATGCGTATCTCCGCAAAGCTGTAAAAACGCAGAGGAATCCACATATGCCGTAGCAAGCCCTATGCTTGTGTTAAGCGTGCCAGGTCCGATAGATGCAAAAACCGCTAGAGGAGCGCCGCCCGCTCTGAAATACCCGTCGGCTATTGCTGTTGCGGCCTGTTCGTGTTTTACTTGTATGTATTTTATGTTACCGCTTTTTTCTTCCTTTCTTATCGCATCAAAAAGCCCCAACACCCCGTGTCCGGGTATGCCCAAAATATAGGGCGTTTTTTCTTTTATAAGTTGCTTGAGGATGATTTCCCCTCCAGTTAATTTCATTTCAAAACCTCCAATTTTACTCTCTTAATTAAAATTATTAATTATTCCTACTATTATGTCAATAGTCTTTTTGCAACATGGTTGCATAATAAGCAACTAACTAAAAAAATTGAATAATATAATATATTATTTATTTGATTAAAAAAAATGCTTATGCTATAATTAGACAATATTTTGAATGGGTGAAAAATGGAAATAGTTATTATAGGAATAGGAAAAGTGGGTTTGACCCTTGTTGACCAGCTCTCCAAAGAAGGTCATAACATCGTTGTGATTGACAAACACAAAAAATTCATTGAAAAAGCCATAAACGATTATGATGTAATGGGCGTTTTGGGAAATGGCGCTGACCACAATGTGCAAAAAGAAGCCAATATGGAAAACTGTGATTTGCTCATTGCCTGCACCACTTCGGACGAACTGAACATACTTTGCTGTATGGTTGCAAAAAAACTGGGAAAAGCTGACACAATCGCCAGAATAAGAAATCCTGAATACTTTACTCTTTTTATCGGAGACGAACTTGGTCTTAATCTTATGGTCAACCCTGAATACGAGGCGGCAATGGAAATATTTAGAATCTTGAGGTCGCCGGGAACAATAAAAATCGACCCTTTTGCAAAGGGACGAATTGACCTTGTGGAGTTTAGGCTGAACGAGGGCAATCCCCTGAACAATATGACAGTTTCTGAGATATACTCTAAACTTCAATTGAGAGTGCTCATTTGCGCGGTGCAAAGAGATGACGAGGTTCATATTCCAAAAGGCGATTTTGTTCTTCAGCAAGGCGATAAGGTTTATATAACTTCCACGCCAAAAAATGTATATCTCATTATGAAAAAATTGGGCATTTTCAAAAGCATCGTAAAAAATGTCATGGTAATAGGCGGCAGCAAGATATCCTTTTATTTGACAAGACAGCTTGAGAAATTGGGTATTGCAGTAAAAATACTGGAAAAAGACGAATACAAATGCAAAGAACTAAGCGAGCAATTAAAAAATAGCGAAATAGTAATCGGCGACGGTTCGGACAGAGAGGTCTTGCTTGAAGAGGGTCTTCTTGGTATGGACGCCGTAATAATCCTTACCGGCTCCGATGAGGAAAACATAATGATTTCTCTTTTTGCCAACAGCAAAAAAGTCAAAAAAATCATCACAAAAATTAATCGTCTTTCTTATTATTCAATGCTTGAGGAAAGCGGTATTGAGAGCATAATATCGCCAAGAATGCTCACAGCAAACAAAATAGTCAGGTATGTCCGAGGCAAACAAAACTCCATGGGCAGTTCTATTCTTAATCTATATAAAATAGTCAATGAAAAAGCGGAGGCATTGGAATTTTTGGTTACAGATTCCTTTGAAGGTTTGTCTATACCCCTCAAGGAATTGAAACTAAAAGACAACCTTCTTATAGCCTGCATACTCCGAGGAAATGATGTTATCACTCCCAGTGGCGATGAAACAATAGAAAATGCGGATAAAGTCATTGTGGTCACCACAAATGAATTTTTGGAAGACCTCAACGATATACTGCAATAGGTAATTATTATTATGAATTACAGAATGACAAGTTATGTATTGGGTCAAATTGCCATAGTGGAAGCGATTCTATTAACCATACCGCTTATCCTTGCAATATCCTATGGCGAGGACACAGTATTCGCATTTGGTATAACTATTTTAGCTCTTATTGTATTCGGACTTCCGTTTTCTGTTAAAAAGCCAAAAAACCGTGATTTTAGAGCGCGAGAGGGCTTTGTCAGTGTTGCTCTGAGTTGGATACTGATGTCTCTTTTTGGCTCGCTCCCATTTTTTTTAAGCGGACATATACCTAACTTTATTGACTGTCTTTTTGAAACTATATCGGGTTTTACCACAACAGGGGCATCTATTCTCAACGATATTGAAAGTATGCCAAAGAGTCTTTTGTTCTGGCGTAGTCTTACTCACTGGATAGGCGGCATGGGTGTTCTTGTTTTTGTGATTGCCATAATTCCCAAATCCGACGTAAAGATTATGCATCTTTTTAGAGCCGAAAGCCCAGGTCCACAGGTTGGCAAACTTGTATCAAAATTAAAATTCACCGCAAGAATTCTTTATGGTATATATATTGCGCTTACTCTATCGCAGGTCATATTACTGCTCATAGGAAAAATGAGCGTTTATGATAGCTTTATACACGCTTTTGGCACTGCCGGCACAGGCGGTTTTTCAAATATGAACCAAAGTATCGCGGCATTTGATAGCGTCTATATTGATATTATTATAACCATATATATGTTTATTTTTGCTATTAGCTTTAATATATATCACCTTATTCTCATAGGAAATATCAAACAGGCCATAAAAAGCGAGGAACTTCGCGCCTTTGTCTCAATTGTATTAGTATCAGTAATAATTATTACTATAAGCCTTAGCTTAAATTCTGTTTATAACACTTTTGGCGAAACCTTAAGATATAGCTTTTTCCAGGTCAATTCCATTGTATCCACAACAGGCTATACAACAGCGGACTTTGCCACTTGGCCTTTATTGTCACAGTTTGTGCTGTTTTTTCTTATGTTTGTGGGCGCCTGCGCAGGTTCCACCGGAGGCGGGCTTAAGGTCTCAAGAATTGTTATCCTAATTAAAACAGGATTTAGAGAGCTCAAAAAAACCATAGCGCCCAGGTCAATTCTCAATATAAAGTTTGAAAACAAGATTGTGGACAACTCCATATCAAACGGTGTGTTGAGCTATTTTGCAATTTATATGTTTATATTCGCTTTTTCAATAGCTTTAATTTCCATAAATTCAGAAGGAAGCACTCTGAATTTTACAACTAATATCTCTGCAGTCAACGCATGCATTAACAATATCGGACCCGGTTTTGGCAAAGTAGGTCCTACGGGAAATTATTCCTTTTTCAACGGGTTTTCCAAAATAGTGCTTGCTTTCAATATGCTTGTAGGCAGGTTGGAAATTCTGCCTATGATTTTACTTTTTAATCCCAAAGTGTGGAAAAAAAGACTATAACAATAAGAATCCTTTTTCTAACACTTAAAAAGATAGCGGCATTTAAGAATTATCCTAAATGCCGCTATATATAACTCGAAATATCTTTAAGACAAAAATTATAGAATTTAGTACATCTGCTAAAATACAAACTAAAAAAATTATAAATCTAGTTTTATTTCAAAATATTATTCCACATCTTATAATACCATTTAATTTCCAGACTTTTATCAATTTCGGCGTATGTGTCTTCTTCGCATAGACCGAAAAAGTCCACATTAACGCCATAATGGTCCACGCCCTCCCATTTAACTATTTTGCTTTCATCTTCTTCCATAATAACAGCTGAAGATAAAAGAACAGTACCGTCTCCTTGGTCTGTAATTCCGGTTGAGGTCAATGTCAACGACTCATCTAAATTTGTTTCAAAATATACTTTGTTGACATTGTTTATGCCCATTCCCGAATAATAAGTAGTATCAACAAGAGAGGGGGAATATACCTTTTCGCCGCTTGGCAGGGTCACTTTCATTGAATTGACATATTCTAGCCAGTTTAACATAGCAGGTCTGAGTTCTCCGTTTTGGTGTTTTGCCCATGGTCTGGAACAGTAAAACGCCCAAAGCTCTTCTTCGTCTTCAAAAATCTTCCTTTGTCCGTCTATATAAATCGCCGCTTGCTCCCCGTTATACTCCTGGCTTAAAAGGTCAAAATTGGGCAACAGGTGATAAACCGTCCACATATTCAAAAGCTTTTTGAACTGTTTGTCAAACAAATCTTCCACATTGTCTACAATATTATTCGCCATATCTTGCAATAAAGAAGGTACGCTATCTGTTATCATCTCTGATGCGCCTTCTAGCATACCGTCAATGTTTTCCATTATGGTTATGGCGCTTATAGCTCCCATATAAGGGGCGTTATAGCTTATGTACTTGGTGACTTTATCGCGATTTTCCGAACTTTTTGCAAGATACATTCCCGCCACATGCCCGCCATTGCTGTGAGATACAAGTATAATATCGTTATATTTCTTTTTATTAATGTGATTTTCCAAAAGCTCGGCATTGTCTCTGTTGTCAAGCCTAAAGTCATAGTTAAATATCTCAACTTCATAGTCTTGTCCATATTTTTCGTAAAGGGATTGGTACATATCTTTTTGCGCGTTTATTGCTCCGTATTTCAGTCTTCCCTCACGCTCCCACGGAACTCCCGTCACACTTGCAACCGCCGGCGAACCGTCCTCATTCATCGCCATGATATTAAACAGACTGTCCTCGGCTCCTGCATTGTTGTTGGCAAGCATTTTATTCAATTCTTCTTTCACTATATTGTCAAAAGCTAGTGGCACAATATTCTCCATAAGAATTTCTCCCTCGGTGTTCATAAAATCGCCAAAGCCCTTGTCTATATGCTCAAAGGGGTCCCAAACAGCCTCGCCTGTCTCAGAGTCATAAAGCCCGCTTGCAAAAAGACCGGGGAGAATAATCACGGCTTTTTTCTCAGCCTTATAAAGACCAAAAGTCGTTCCCGCAAAGGTTCCCATAGCCAGTACAACTGTTAAAGCCACGATTAATACAATAAGCAAAACTTTTTTATTTTTTACAAACATTTTCTTTTTCATATCTCACCCTTTCCTTATAAAACTATCACTATTATATCATAACAAATATTTATAGTTCAATAATAAAAATTTCTACCACCTATTGCGTACTTTTTCGGCAATCCAACAATATCTTGAAACTCAACTGTATTGCTCTCAACCTGCGCGCTTGCAAGTCTCATATAAGAGTTGTCAGCAATGGCCATAGACAAACCAAACTTATCGTTTCCCATAAAATAATAATCTCATTCCTTTATCCTCAAAGGACAGGCCTTTATCTCCTTTCTGCTGTATTCCAATAATAGTTCAATGGCATAGCCTTTTTCAGTCAACTTTCCTTTTTCATCCAATAATTTATGTTTTGTCTCTATTTTATGCTGCATCCTTTTTCGCCACCTCGGACGATAACATCTCCCCGTATTTTTTGTAAGCTTTCAAAATTATAACAAGCGGTATAAGCGCGATTACTCCGACAATGGCTCCTCCAAGAAAGATTTCAGGTATAGGTGTTGATTGTATAACACCAAATTCATCAATATATGTCATGGGGTTGTTTTTTATAATTTGCGAGCCTATAAATGGACCTATAACCATGGGTAGCATAACAAAGAAAATCATCCGTATCCCAGTGAAATGTCCAATATGCCCCTGAGGCAGCAAATCTCTTGTGGAAGAATTTAGAATTATCATGGCAAGAAGATAGCTTCCCATAGTGACAGTTCCAATAACAGTTGTGAATATCATAGTCAGCAACCTATTTTCTTTTACGGTATTTCCAAGAATATAAAGCCCCAGCATTCCGATAATATATAAAAAAGCCGCTATTAGCAATAATTTGCTTTTTCCGTGTTTGTCAACAACTCTTCCTAACATAACGCTTGCCACAGACGCTAGAATAAGCACTGTTCCCAAAATCAAAGCATAATCGGTGATTTGCAAAAAGAATTCTATATAGATAATAAAATACGGCAAAAAGACTTGTTGAGCAATTCCTAAAACACAAACAGTCGTAAGTATTATATACAAAAGTTTGTTCTTTTTTATTACGGAGGGACGAAAACCGTAAATTATATCCTTAAAATATTTGGACTTTTTTTTAGGTTGCGCTTTGTCTTTAATTATAAACATGCCGGCAAAACCGGATATAATAACAATAATTCCCACAATCACAAAAAATTCAATCCATTTACCCTGTTGAGTAAAAGAATCCAAAAGGCCAAAAACCACAAGCATGCCCAAAAGGGGCATTGTCGCAAGCAGTCCTTCCGCCTTGCCTCTATTTGTAGGCACTGTAATGTCAGTAACCCAAGCATTAAAGGCGGCGTCATTGGCGGTGGAGCCAACATATGTCATTATACAGTCCATAACAACAATCGCCGCCACAGTTATGGCTATTACATTGGCTCCGGAAAATATCGCCGCCATATTTTCAGTTGTCAAAAACCCGAACGACATTATGCTTATTCCCCAAATTATATATCCCCAGGTCATAAAAACCTTTCTTTTACCTATTTTATCGGATAACGCCCCCATTAATAAAGTGGCAAGCGTGGCTACTATGGCGCTTGCCGCCACCATAATAGCTATTGCGTTGGGGTCATAAGTCACTGTTTTATAGATGAAAATATTCAAATACATATTTTCAATAGTCCAGGCTATCTGACCTATGAGTCCAAACAGCACAAAAGCAGTCCACACCTTTGGTGTGATTGTTTTGTTTTCAGAATTTACCATATTCTCTCCTTACGGATATATCTTAATATTTATAACTCTTATTCAGCTCGCAATGCCTTGACTGGGTCTTGTTTGGCAGCTAGTCTGGATGGAGTAAACCCGGCTATTATACTTAAGATTAAACTTATGGATATCATCATAACAGCATGCCACCACTGCACGGCAACAAGACCGTTAACGGAAAAGACCATAGAGAGAATTATATTTATTGGAATAGTAAGAAGAAGAGTTACCAAAATTCCGAATATTCCCGCTACAAATCCCAAAGTCGCTGATTCAGCAAAAAATACATTTGAAACATCTTTTTTTCTTGCTCCCAAACTTCTCAACACACCAATTTCCTTTTTTCTCTCCAATACCGATGTATACACAATAATGGCAATCATAATAGAGGATACTATTAGCGATATTGCCGAGAACCCTATCAAGACCCCCGTCACAGTCTTTGTGAATGTGTCCACAAATCCCATAATTATACTTAAGTTGTCGGAATACTTTATTGACTTATCCGAGGTATCATTATATTCTTCAATTAAGTTTATTATCTCATCCTTAGCATCAAAAGAATAGGCGTAAAGATGAATGCTTCTGGGTTTGTTAATGTCAGCCACGCCCATTTCATAAAGTCTTTCGGAGGGGGATAAATCTTCGCTTACTATGATATCATTGTCACTTTGATTTTGCGCCATAACCGCCGGATGGTCTTCGGCTTTTTGCATCATATGTTCAGTTAACTTTGAGTTATACCCAACTATACCGTTTATTGATGTGGTGACAGCGCCTTTCTTTGGCCTTATGACGCCGACAACCTTTACATTCAAGCTGCTGTTTTCCACAAAGTCAATATCTCTTTTTCTGCTGGAATGTTTTGACCACATATCTGAGTTCTCGTCATAGTGGTAATAATCAGCGTTGGAAAGCAGCTCATACTCGATGTCCATTAAATCATCTATTGTGAAGTTGTAATCTGTTTCGCCTGAAAATACATCCATGACCTCGTCAGGAGGAATAAGCCCCAATGCCAACAAAGCAAAATCATCAATCTGATTTTTTTCGTCTAAGACAATTACTACCTCATCCTTGTCGCTTGGCCACCTTGATTGTCCCAAAAGCTCATATTGCTGATTGAGAATGCCCTGATTGTCTATCATTTCATCCCAAATTGACAAATGCTGCGCAAACTGCTCTAACTCATCAAATATTCCCATATTCTGTAAAAGCGGGTTGTCCCCTAGAACCTCTTCCATCCCGTCAAGAAAGGGATTTACTTTCATATATTTTTCTTCATCTTCCACATAATTGCAATAAACATTAAAGCCGACTCCATAGTCATACTTCACATACCCTAACGAATCGTCAAAGTTCTCATCTACATAAACTTTGAAAGCTTCCAAATCGTTTGTGGATATCATCTCGCTCAAATTTGATACAACATTTCCAAGCACAACTTTTGTATAGACATTTTCTGTATCTGGATGGCTGGGGCGGTCTTCTGTCTCCTCTGTTAAAAGAGATAATATGGACGAAAGAGGCATTGTGGTTTCATTCACCTCCAACGGGTAAAGGGATAAGGCGTCCTTTTCGATGGTTTCTATGTAAATATTGACGCCCGCCGACAAAGCCAGAACCAAGCTTATGCCAATAATACCTATGCTACCCGCCACCGCAGTCAGCATGCTTCTTCCCTTTTTACTCATAAGATTGTTTATACTGAGAGAAAAAGCCGTCCAATAGGACATGGAAAGCTTCTTTTTCTTGGATTTCTTTGTTTTTACAGCTTTCTTTGGTTGTGACGATGCTTCAAAAGGTTTTGAGTCATAAACCATTTTTCCGTCTTTTAACTTAATTATTCTTGTGCTAAAAGAGTCTGCAAGCCCTTCATTATGAGTTACCATAATAACTAAACGGTCATTTGCCACCTCTTTAAGAAGGCTCAATACCTGATGTCCGGACTCACTGTCCAAAGCTCCTGTAGGCTCGTCTGCAAGTATAATGTCAGGATTATTGACAAGAGCTCTTGCTATTGCCACTCTTTGCATCTGACCGCCTGACAACTGATTGGGTTTTTTGTAGATTTGGTCTCCCAAACCTACCTTTTTAAGAACCTCTATTGCTTGTTCTTGTCTTTGCTCCTTTTTCATGCCTGTCAAAGTAAGCGACAGCTCCACATTTCTAAGTATAGTTTGGTGGGGTATGAGATTGTATGATTGAAAAACAAACCCTATTTTTTTATTTCTATAATTGTCCCAATCCTGACTTGTGTATTCCTTTGTGGACTGGTTATCTACTATCAAATCACCTTTGGTTGCTTTGTCAAGACCGCCTATGATGTTCAAAAGCGTTGTTTTTCCGCAACCGCTAGGGCCCAGAATCGATACAAATTCACTTTTTCTAAATTTCAAATTTATATCCTTAAGAGCCTTGACAGTATTATCTTTTCCCAAATTATAAACTTTTTTTATGTTTTTTAGCTTTAGCATAAGTCTTCACCTCAACACAATTATCTAATATAAACTTTAGCATATTTCAAAGGTTTTTACAATATAACTTATTTAACAACAAAATTTTCTTGGCTTTTATATACCTTTTTTGTGTTTTATAATATAATAAAAGATACATAAAACGGGAGCGCTATGAAAAAATACATTCTTATAATATTTGGTAGCATTGCTTTGGGTCTTGGGGTTGCGGGTATTTTTTTGCCTGTTTTGCCAACCACTCCCTTTTTATTAATGACACTTATCTGTTACACAAAAGGCTCTAAGAGATTTGAAACTTGGTTTAAGAAAACCTGCGTTTATCAAAAACACCTCAAACCCTTTCTGTTGACAAAGACCCTGACTAACTTTAATAAGTTCAAAATTCTTTTTTTTGTAACCGTCGTTATTGCAATCCCCATAATCCTTATTAATCTTTTCTGGGTCAGGATTTTCCTTTTAATTGTTATATTGACCCACTACATTTATTTTATTTTTAAGGTCAAATCTGTAAGCCGAGAGCAACAGCTTCTGCTCATAAAAGAAGCCGAAAACTCTTAAAAGAGCGGAAGTTTTAGATTATAATGAATTAGATATTACTTTGATCTAGAAGATTAATGTAAAATTAAAATAAATTAAAGTTCATTTGTTGCCGAAAAATTACAGCTTTTTCTTATATTCTTATTTATAATCATAACCCTTGACCTTGGTTTTCTCAAAACAAACTGAAAACAATTAGACCTAAGAAACCAAGTTGCTCTAGAATTATAGATACAATTTTTTAGGTCATTGTATAATGAGTGAATTTGTGATAAAATTAAAAAAGGAGATTAATTATGAAATATAAAAAGTACATATGTTCAGTATGCGGGTATGTATACGACGAAGAAAAGGGCTTAAAAGAAAAGAACATCCCGCCCGCTACAAAATGGGCGGATATTCCCGATGACTTTGTCTGCCCCTTATGCAACGCGGCAAAGGACGCTTTCGAAGAGCAAAAACTAAGGCCTAGTTCGGATAAGGAGTCTCAAATAAACAAGGATTTGGATTTTGACAAACCTAACAGGGAAAAACTCAGTTATGGGGAATTAAGCGTTATTTGCTCCAATTACGCCAAAGGCTTAATAAAGCAGTATCTCCCCGAACAAGCCGCGCTATTTGATGATTTGGCAAAGTACTTTGATAAAAAGTCTAAAACAGAAAAAGGCGCCTTTTCAGATATTTTGTCCTTGGCTGACAAAGATATAAACGAATATATCCCTCAAGTCAAACTCCAAACCCAAAATGAAGGAGATAAAGGCGGTTTAAGAGCGTTGCTTTGGAGTGAGTGGGCTACAAAAATGATTTCTTCATTAATAAAACAATTTACAAAGAGTAAAGAAACATTCAAGGACTACAGCTTCTTTGTCTTTTAG
>CAZVHD010000022.1:0-12224 GCA_964626765.1 uncultured Christensenella sp. | reverse complement strand
ATTATATTCCGGCATATATAACTATACTTGAAAGAAATGTCGCAGAGGTGGAGTCATCTAATGGTCTAGCCACGATTTCCGGTGAATATAACTCGTATGCGTCTTTGAGCGCAACACAGATTGAAGCCAATAAATCAGACCCTGTCTTTTATCAGATAAATGAAAATATAGAAAGGAACTTTACCGGAACTGACTTGTTAAATGATTATGATGTGGAACTTGGTTATAGACTAAATTTAAGCGACGACGATAATGAGAATAACAACTCTACACAAATCAAATTAAGGTTGCCCTCAAATATGCAAGATATGACAAACCTTGTTGTGCTGCATTTCAATGAGGAGGGAGACTATGAACTAATAGGAGCTTACAGAGAAGGCGAATATATTGTCTTTGATGCTAATGGAATGGGTGATTTTGTTATAATGAACCCTAAAGACGGTATCAGCAGGACATTAACACTTGTCTTATTTATTGCTCCGGTTGCTTTGTTTGGTCTTTTTGTTTTGTTCTATATGCTATTTAGAAGAAAGTATGATTAATATTATCTTTTTATTCTATATTGATTTTGTAAGGGAAAAGCTTATAAATAGCTTTTCCCTTTTTATATAATTAAAATAAAAGATTTATATTGAATAATAAACGATAGTATGGTAAAATCATTATGTTAATTTTATGTTTTATAAGGAGAGAATAAAATGAAGCTATCCAAAGAAAGAAGAGAAAAGACAGTTGATTATATTTGCGACGGCATAAAAGATGTCATAGTCAAGTTTGACAAAAGAGACCCGGGCAGCGAAGGTGAAAGGAAGGCTCAGGAGCATTTTGCAGAAGAGCTTCGCCAATACTCTGACCAGGTAACTATCGAGGACTTCAAACTCAATCCAAAATCTTTTATGGGATGGATACCGATAACCTTGACATTAGCGTTGATATCTTTTGTCATTTCTTTTTTCATACCTTTCTTGGCGTTTGTTTTGTTAATAATCGCCGCTATACCAATGTTATCACAGTTTGTTTTGTACAAACAACTTATTGACCCGCTTTTTCCGGAAAAGGTCTCATGCAATGTTATGGCTGTCAAGAAGCCCAAAGGCGAAGTAAAAAGAAGAATTGTCTTTAACGGTCATGCCGACGCTACTTGGGAGTGGACTTATAACCATAAATTCGGATTTTTAGGGTTTACTTTGATGTTTTTTGCATCTATTCTTGGCCTTGTATATTTTCTTGCATATTTGATAGTAACTATGATTATGATTGGACCGGGAATGATATCTATTGGCGGAGTACCTTTAACTATGGGGCTTTCAGGTCTATTCTTTGTTCCTTTTTGGATAGGGATGTATTGGTTTTCTAACAGCAAAGAGGTAGTGGACGGCGCAAACGACAATCTTACCGCATGTCTTATGTCAATGGCTATTCTTAAAACAATGAAAGAAGAAAATATAGAATTTGAAAATACCGAAGTATGCGCTTTGCTGACAGGTTCCGAGGAAGCAGGCTTGAGAGGCGCAAAAGCTTTTGCAAAGGCGCATAAAGACGATTATAAAGATTGTGAAACAATCTTTGTTCCCATGGAAACATTAAGAGAGATTGACCACATAAGCATTTATACAAAAGACCTCAACGGTCTTGTAAAGACAGACAAAGATGTTGCAAGTCTCATAAAAAAGGCAGGAAAGAATATCGGTATTGATATTCCTTACGCAACAGTATCAGTTGGCTCAACTGACGCTGCGGCGCTTACTCAAGGCGGATTCAAAGCCGCATGCCTGGCGGCGCTTGATCATAAATTAAGAGATTATTATCACACTAGAAGAGATACATATGACAACCTTGACAGAGACTGCCTCGGAGTGGTTTATGACATAGCAATGGAAACGCTTGATTTATATGATAAAGAAGGACTGGCAAACAATCAAGAAAAGTAGTCATTTTGACAAGTAGCCGTATATTGGGAGACACAATGCTCAAAAACAAAGTAAGAAAATTTTACAAAAGAAACAAAGCGGCTTTTGTCATTATACTTTTGGCTATTTTTATATTCGTATCGGTTCTTGGGTTGCTTTTGTCGAGTGGAATTGAAAAAGTTGACCCAGTTGAATCATATGACGGTGACAATAAATTCATAACATTTGATAACAGAACTCTTATTGCAGCGCATAGAGGGGGAAGTGGTATAGCGCCTGAAAATACATTGTATGCTTTAGAAAATTGTCTCTCATCGCCTCATTTCAGAGCGGACATATTAGAGTTTGACCTTTATCTAACTAGCGACGAAAAACTTGTTTTATTGTATGATGAAACATTTGATAGAACAAGTAACGCAAGGGAAGTTTTCGGTCACAAAAATGTATACCCCCATGATAAAACTTATGGTCAATTAAGAGAACTCAACCTTGGTGAAAACTTTGAAGACCCTGAGGGTAATTTTCCGTATAGAGGCCTTAGGGGAGAAGATATTCCAGCTGGGTTAAGAGTGACTTCTCTTGTAGAGGTACTGGAAGTTCTTAGGTCAGAGCCATACAGAAATTATAATTTCCAGTACATTATACAAATAAGGGATAGCGATGATTTGGGAAGACGGGCTATGGACTTATTGTATAAATATATGGTTCAATTTGATATCATAGATAAAGCTGTTATTGGCTCTATTAATCAATGTGTCATAGACCATATTGACAATAACTACAATGATATCACAAGGTCAGCAAGCATGAAAGAGGTTATGGACTTTTATTTCAGCTCTATATTCAATGTGGATATCAGTCAGAAAGATTACAAATTTAAGGTGCTACAAATACCTTACAAGCAATTTGGCATAAATTTTGGTAAAAAAAGTATAGTTGACTTTGCTCACCATTATGGCCTTGCAGTACAGTTTTGGACTATCAATAATCAAAGAGATATAAGTCATCTTGTTGATATCGGCGCTGACGCTATAATAACCGATTATCCTCAGATGGCGTATGAAATAATAATGAAAAATTAACAGGAGGAACCTATAAAATGTTAGATAAATTCAAATTCAATATCAAATATAAACATAATGGTTATAATATGAGCTCGGATAAGACAAGTTGTGAGCATTATGAAATAAAAAAGAATATCGTAAATAACAGATTGAAAATTTCCATCACACCTAAAGATTCAATAGAGCTAATAAGCGCAAGCCTTACTTATGATTATATGTACGGAGAAAAAACCAGAGTTTTTTCAAACGGATATCAATCTTGGTCCACATCTCGTGAGTACAAAAAGACAGACAGGCAAAAGGGTCTTATGGGACTTGGAAAGATATGGCCTATTAAAAAGTTTACTGAGATTTTTGGTGACTATACCTTTATTGATTATCCAAACAGAGATGGAATTTTCCACAGTTTCTCATATGGCTATATAAAAGACGATGATGATCTTTTTCTTATTGGTTCGTTAACGGAAAGACAAGGTTATACTATTATTTGGTATGATATGATAAAGAATACAATCTCCATTGATAAGGATGTGGAAGGCGTAACAATCGTAAAGGAATATAACCTATATGATATTTTTACAGCAAAAGGAAGCTGTAATGAGGTTTTTGACAAATATTTCTCTGCTATGGATATCAAAAAACCCAAAAAGCAGTTCATGTGTGGCTATACATCATGGTATAATTATTTTGGTAAAATTACTGAAAAGATAATCACAAGAGACCTTGACGGTTTGTCGACACTAGGGGATATGGCTGATATATTCCAAATAGACGACGGGTACCAAACCGCAGTGGGCGATTGGCTGAGCGTGGACAAAGAAAAGTTCCCTAACGGTATGAAATATCTTGCTGATAAAATACATTCCAATGGATATCTTGCAGGAATATGGCTTGCTCCATTTAACGCTCAAAAGTCCTCAAAAATAGTAAAAGAGCATAAAGACTGGCTTGTAAAAGATAAAAATGGAAAAAATGCTTTAGGAAGTATTGCATGGGGAGGCGCTT
This sequence comes from uncultured Christensenella sp., assembly GCA_964626765.1. Classification (GTDB taxonomy): domain Bacteria; phylum Bacillota; class Clostridia; order Christensenellales; family DTU072; genus DTU072. The sequence goes on along the minus strand of CAZVHD010000022.1, from coordinate 8,245 downwards.
ATACTCTGGATTTTTATAACGAAGAAGCGGCAAAATACATTAAAAAAGTTTTTCATACAGTAGTCAGGGAATGGGGCTATGACCTAGTTAAGCTAGACTTTTTATACAGCGAATGTATTCAACCCAGATATAATAAATCAAGAGGTCAGATTATGTGTGAAGCCATGGATTTTCTCAGAGAATGCGTGGGTGATGACAAATATATTTTGGGATGTGGCGTTCCTCTTGCTCCGTCTTTTGGTCTTGTGGACTTTTGTCGAATAAGCTGCGATGTGGAATTGACATTCAAAGATAAATTTTATGTAAAGCATTCCAATCAAGAAATAGTCTGCACACGCTCCGCTATGAACAACACAATATTCCGTCGCCATCTTGATGGCAGGGCTTTTGTAAATGACCCTGATGTATTTTTCTTAAGAGAAAATGACCTGACCCACAAAGACCCGCTTTTTGTCAAACGGGGAAAACTTAAATTCACTTGGGAGCAAAAAAAGCTCCTTGCTAAAATCAATAATATGTGCGGCAATGTGCTTTTTGTCTCAGACAATATAGGTGACTATAATAATGAACAGCTTGAGGTATTAAAAGAGATGTTTGAGCCATCCAAACTTATAGTTTTGGATGCCGAATATATATCTAGTGATGATATTGTCATAACATATATGGACAAGAAAGAGATGTATAAACTTCACCTCAATATAGCAACCGGCGAGAATAAGACAATAAGAGTATAGAAAAGAGGAAAAGAATAATTCATTTGAATATCTTATTCTTAAGAAAGAGCGGATTTTGTTCCGCTTTTTCTTTTATATATTGATAACCTTTTTTTTGGGGTTGTCCTTATTTTTTATTATAAATATTTATGAATGAATTTTTACTATGTCAACATATACTAGTTATATGCCGCAAAAATCAGTAATCACAATGGCCATTGACAGCAACGGACCAATGAAATATACAAAATCTTGTTTGAATTATAGAGGTATTGAATATACCTGTGATTGTAACAAGCTAAGAGCGAAATTTGAACTCAACGCTGATGTAAATGTGGCAAGAGATATTGTGGCCGAATTGATTCTTTATTTTTACAAGTTTGAGCAAATCTATAAGCAACTAAAACAGTGTTCTTTGAAAAACATGTGTTTTTACGCATATATTGGATCTATATTGAGCATAGATTTTGAACAGGAAAAACTTCGTCTAATAAAAGACATGCGCAATATGGGTTCTACAATAAGCGTGGACGGTTTTTATAACTTTTGTTCGGAGCAGATGAGAGAGAACTGGAAAAGTCTTTCTCAACTTGCCTATAAACTCTATAATCAATGCGAGAACGAAGATGACGCTTTTGAATTGACATCCTTTATGTTAAGTGTGGATGGCGAGGGCGTGGCTGTGATAGTAATAGAAAACTCCGACCCCGTGAAACTTCTCAAAAACAAGCAACCCATTCCTGTAATTGAGATTTTTGAAAAACCTGAATTTAATATCATAGCCACAATATTAAGTCATCGTCCTACAAATATAATCGTATTAAATCCTGATAAATTAGAGCCTGCATTAATGGACGCTATTCATTCTTTGGGCGAATAGCTTAACGGTTAAATAACCTTTATTTTTCTTAATCTCTTATTGACAGTTTTATATATTAATAATATAATAATATTGTATATTATGATTTATTTTTTAATGAATATTATATAATGTATTTTTGACGGCAAAGGAGTTCGCCACAGTATGAAAAAATCTATAAAAATTGTAGTGTTTATATTAGTGATAATCTTTTTATTGAGTCTTATGGTATCCTGTAACGACGACACGGGAAATCCTGAGGCGCCTCAGGTTACAATAACTTTGAAAACCGACGGTGGAAGCAATGATAATGAAACTAAGAAGATAAATGTTAACGAAGAACTGCCCCAACCTCAAAAAGAAGGTTTTGTTTTTAATGGGTGGTTTCTTGACGAAGACCGTTCTGTTCCTTATAACAATGAAAACATCAATAGTTCTCATAGTATAGAAGGTGGAATAGCGGTTTTTGCCCAATGGGACCCTGTTGACTTTGAAATTGAATATATTATGAACGGAGGGCAAAATAATCCCTCAAACCCCGATACATACACCATCAATGACGATATTTCAATTCATGACCCTATAAGAGAGGGCTATACCTTTGAAGGGTGGTACTATAATAAAATGTTCACGGGAGATGAGATATCCGCCATACCTAACGGAAGCGTAGGAGACAAAATTCTTTATGCTTTATGGACTCCTTATGACATTACTTATTTTTTGAATGGCGGAACAAATAATCCGTCTAATGTTCCGACATATGACGGTACAGAGCAAGTTGATTTGAACTCCCCCACAAAAGTTGGATATGATTTTGCAGGATGGTATGACAATGAGGATTTTGAAGGAGATCCCGTTGCTTTTATTTCCGAAGGCGCTGCAAGAAATAGAGATTTCTATGCAAGATGGACACTAAAAAGTTATGATATTACTTATGATATGGATGGAGGAGAAAATCATCAAGATAATCCGATTGTCTATAACATCAATACGGATTTTTCTTTGAATGACCCCACAAGAAACGGATATGACTTTGATGGTTGGTATGATAATTCCTCTTTTGAAGGGGAGCCTATCACGGATGTTGAACAGGGTTCTTTTGGCGACATGACACTTTTTGCAAAATGGCAAGTCATAGAATATGACATAAGCTATGTTCTTTATGGCGGAGAAAATCCCTCAAATCCAAATAGTTATTCTATTGAGGATACTATCACATTTCAAGACGCAATAAGAGACGGATACAGTTTTGAAGGGTGGTATGATTCCTCAAATAACCAGGTGGAAACCATAAGTCAGGGAAATCAGGGCAATATAACTCTTTATGCCGAGTGGCAAACCATAGATTATGATATTACATATTATCTGAACGGCGGCAACAATCATTCGTCAAACCCGTCGTTCTATAACGCTCAATCGTCTTTTGAGTTGGAGCCTGCATCAAGGCAAGGTTTTATTTTTAAGGGATGGTATGATAATGAAGAATTTCTAGGAGACCCAATAACTTCTCTTCCTCTTGAGGAGCTTGGGGAAATCAATCTTTATGCCAAATTTCTTGTAAGGTTTAATATATACTATAACATGAATGAGGGTCAGGTTCATTCCGATTATATTCAGCAGTTTACTACTGAGGATTATGTTGAATTACCTGAACCCGAAAAGAATGGTTATACTTTTGAGGGATGGTTTGATAATTCGGCTTTTCAGGGCGATGAAATCTCAGAAATACAAGAGGGTACCGATTATAACATAACAATATGTGCCAAATGGGAAGCTATCGATTATGACATAACATACTATTTGAACGATGGTGACCCTGTGGAAAATCCTTTAACTTATACGATTGAAGACAGTTTCTCATTGAACTCACCTGAAAGACATGGATATGATTTTAAGGGGTGGTTCACAAATTCTGAATTTGATGGAAATCAAATTGAAGAAATAGAAGAGGGAACAACAGAAGATATTCAGGTATACGCAAAGTGGACACCTACTGAATACAGCATACATTTCATAGCTTCGGGAGGTTCGCATTCTAATAGTACAACTTATAGTATAGTGGATGAGATTGAACTTTCACCAGCGTCAAGGGTTGGCTATGTTTTTGACGCATGGTATTTAGACAGCGATTTTGAGAATGAGATATCACTCATACCTGCTGGTTCCACGGGCGATTTAACAATTTTTGCCAATTATTTTGAGATTTATCCAATAAGCTATACCCTTTTTGGAGGTACAAATTCTTCGTCTAATCCCACTGAATACACAATTATTGATGAGATTGAGTTGCATCCTGCTACAAGAGTAGATTACAGATTTATGGGATGGTATGAAAATAGTGATTTTTCCGGACAAGAAATAGAGAACATAAGCCAAAGAACGGGAAAAATCGATCTTTATGCAAGATTTTTACCTGAATATGAAATAAACTATGATCTTGACGGTGGAGAGAATTCCTCGTTAAACCCTTCTACGATTGTTTCGGAAGAGTCCGTTCAGCTTGAACAACCTCAAAAAACAGGGTATAGTTTTGAGGGCTGGTTTGGGGATGAGCTTTTTGAAAATCCGATAACACTTATAGAAACGGGCGTAACAGAGGATATAGATTTATACGCTTTGTGGGAAGTTATAGAATATAACTTGAGTTATCACCTTGACGGGGGAGAGAACCATGACTCAAATCCTGATATATATACGGTAGAAGACAATATTAATCTTATGCCTGCGACAAAAGACGGTTACAGCTTTATGGGATGGCATGAGAGCGATGATTTCAGCGATAGCGATATATCGCAAATACCTCAAGGTTCAACGGGGTCCAGGGATTTATATGCAAGATTTTTAGAGATTTATTCTATTTCTTATGAACTTGACGAAGGCGAAAACAGCGAGTTCAATCCCATTGTGTACACACAAGACGATACCCTCCAGCTTCATGACGCTGAAAAAGTGGGATATGACTTTGTGGGTTGGGAATATAACTCTCAGATTATTGACGAAATAGACAATATGACAGGAGATATTCTCCTGAGAGCAGTTTGGGAGATATCCACATATGAAATAACATATCACACATCTGAGGGAACTACGGACAGTCCGCTTACCTATACCATTTTGGATGAAGTAATCTTGAGTCCTGCTCAAAAACAGCATTATGTCTTTACTGGCTGGTATGACAATCCTGATTTTGAGGGAGATGCCGTCACTCAAATAGATAGCGGCTCTATTGGAGATGTCACGCTATACGCTCAATATGATTTATATGAATACCCAATAGTATACCACCTTAATGGTGGAAAAAATAACGAGAATAATCCTTCTTCATATACAATAATGGACGAAGTGGATTTCTTAAAGCCTACAAGAAATGAGTTCAAATTTCTTGGTTGGTATGATAATGCCGAATTTGAAGGCGATAATCTCACCGAAATTGATGAAGGCTCTTCTGGAGAAGTCAATATTTACGCGCAATGGGATATAAAGGTTTATAGTATAGTTTATATTCTTTTTGGAGGAGAGAACTCTAATCAAAACCCCTCAAGTTATACCACCGAGGATGATTTTGAATTACAACCCGCCACAAGAGACGAATATGTGTTCGGAGGATGGTACCTTATAGATACAAGGGATATGACAGACGAACAACTTGAAGATAACAATGTATCTGCCGTCACAACCATAAATCAAAACACAGTAGGAAATCTCGTGCTTTATGCAAGATGGCTATCCGATACTTATGAAATTGATTATGTTTTAGAAAGCGGCGCTGTAAATAGTCAAAATAATCCTTACTATTACACAAGAGATGATTCTTTTGAACTTTATCCCGCAACAAAATCTGATTATACTTTTATGGGCTGGTACGATAATCCTGAATATGAGGGTGAGCCAATAGATGAAATAACTATGGGTTCGCTTGGAAACAAAACATTCTATGCACGATTTTCTCTTACCTATAATGTGGACTATATGCTTTATGGCGGAACTTATGCGGACGCTGTTGAAACATATACCGAATTGGATGAAGATATTGAACTGCAAACTCCCATAAAACCAGGATATATTTTCATGGGATGGTACCTTGGTTCGGATTTCTCGGGCGAAGAACAGACTCATATAGACACATCAGACAAGGAAGATAAAGTTTTTCATGCTAAGTTCCTTGAGGAATTTAGTATATCGTATATCTTATATTCGGGAGAAAATCACGAAGACAATCCGGAAGTCTTTACCGAAGAAGATGAGATATCGTTAAATCCTGCCTCTAGGTCCGGTTATATCTTTGAAGGGTGGTATGACAATCAAGACTTTGAAGGAGAGGTGATTACTGAGATTGGGCCCGGCGAAGACGCAAGTATTGATTTATATGCAAAATTTCTTTTTATTAATGATATAACTTATCACTTAAACGGTGGTGAGAACCATGCCGATAACCCGTCATATTTCACCGCTGAAGACGATATAACTTTGCTTGAGCCAACAAGGGACGGTTACGCCTTTATTGAATGGTATGACAATCCTAACTTTATCGGAACGCCAATAACAGAAGTGGGTCAGGAATCATCGGGGCTTAGAAACCTTTATGCAAAGTGGGAAATAATCGAATATACAATACAATATACTCTTAACGGAGGGTACAACAATCCCCAAAATCCCTCTACATATAACATAAAGAGCGAGCTTATAGAGCTTGAAAACCCTTCAAGAGATTATTATGAATTTGAAGGTTGGTATAATCAATCTGATTTCAGCGGAAGCCAGGTTTTTGTTATAGCCTCTCAGAGTACAGGAGACAAAAACCTATACGCCAAATGGGAACCAATAGTTTATACTATATCCTATATAAATCTTATGGGCGGGGATAACCACGAGGATAATCCCGAAAGTTACACTGTGGAGACGGGCTCAATAGAGTTGGGCCAACCTGAAAAAGAGGGCGCTATTTTCCAAAACTGGTATAACAATGAAAGCTTTTCCGGTTCTCCTATAACATCTATATCCGAAGGTAGCTCAGGCGATAGGTCACTATACGCCAAATGGAACTTTATGTCCTATAATATTTCCTATCATCTTGAATCCGGTACTGATAATCATCCTGAAAATCCCTCGACATATACTGTTGCCGATGAAATATCTCTCAAGCATCCCTCAAAAGGTTATCATACTTTCTTGGGGTGGTATGAAAACCCCGAGCTTACCGGCGAGCCTTTGGAACAAATAAGCGATAAGACAGGAGATTTGGATTTGTATCCCTTGTTCTCTTATACATACTTTATAAACTATCATTTAGACGGGGGAGAAAATCATTCTGAAAATCCCGAAAAATTCACCGAACTTTCAGAAACAATAACTCTTGAGGAGCCCTCAAAGGACTATTATTTGTTTGAAGATTGGTATACCGAAGATGATTTTAGCGGAACGCCTGTTTATGAAATACCTTCTGGAAGTGACTCTGATATCTCATTGTATGCAAAGTGGCAAGCAGAAGTCTATGATATAACATATCATTTGGACGGAGGAGAAAATCATGAAAACAATCCTCCAACTTATACCGTTGAAACTCCTGGTATTTATTTTGTAAATCCAGAAAAGGCAGGTTTTCAATTTGAAGGATGGTATGATGATGACAGTTTTGATGGCGATGAGACTACTCATATACCTATGAACAGTCACGGTGATTTAGAACTGTATGCCAAATGGAGTCTAATAGAATATGATATAAATTATTATAATCTTTTGGACGGAGAAAATCATCCCCAAAATCCTTCTTCTTATAATACCGAATCAGCTCAACTAACTATCAATGACCCTTCAAGAGATGATTATGACTTTGAAGGATGGTTTGATAATGACCTTTTTGAAGGCGAAGAAATTAACTCTATTGCTCAAGACAGCTTGGGGGAGATTGATTTATACGCTAAATGGTCACCCACTGAATATCAGGTGGTTTATCATCTGGACGGCGGAGATAATCATGAGAATAATCCTGAAACATATAATGTGGAAAATGAATATGAGCTTTTCGAACCCACAAAACAACACTATACATTTATTGGCTGGTACACCAATCAACACTTTACGGGAGATTCTATAACCCAAATTGAAGATAGGTCAGGAGAGCTCAATTTATATGCAAATTGGCAGCCTGACGAATATACAATATTTTATAACACGCAAGATGGAAACAATCATCTGGATAATCCTTCTACATTTACCGTGGAAGACAATTTCACCTTTAGACCGGCAACAAAAGCAAATTATAACTTTATGGGCTGGTATGACAAACATCCCGACGAGGAAGATGCTATTCTCATTGGGGGCGTTGAAGAGGGCTCTTGGGGAGATATGACGCTTTTTGCAAAGTTCTTGCCCTCTTATCAGATAACATATAATCTCAACGGTGGCTCAAACAGCCCTGATAATCCTTCTTCTTATACAATTGAGGATAACATAGTATTGGATGATGCAACAAAACCCTCTCATATTTTTGTTGGTTGGTTTGATAATGAAGAGTTTGAAGGCTCTGCTGTAACTGATATCGGGGGCTCTGAAAATGATATTGAACTTTATGCGGCATTTGAAGAGGTATATACTATAAATTATGTTTTGTATGGAGGCAGCAATGATGAGACAAATCCTTCATATTATACGGAAGATATGGATATTGAATTAG
>CAZVHD010000021.1:0-12307 GCA_964626765.1 uncultured Christensenella sp. | reverse complement strand
TAAATCATCATCGGATATTTGAAGAGGATCACTGTTTATATCTTCTTCTTTGTTTTTACTTTTATAATAGTTTTCAAGCTCCAGTTTTTCTATGATATATTTTATAAATTCATATATATCCATAGTCTGTTTTGCTGACAAAAAGTCGTCAAGCACTTCTTTGAATGATTCAATTTTACTTTTTGCCGAGGGCGAAAGACTTTCATTTGATTTGATATCCATAACCGCGTCAAACATGTTTATGCCGGCTTGTTTGCAATAATCTGCCAAAATTTCAACTGTTCCGAGGCCAATTCCCCTTTTGGGAAAATTGATTATTCTTGTCAACGCCTCGTCGTCGGCGGGATTGACAAGGGCCCTCATATATGCAAGCAAATCTTGTATTTCCTGACGGTCAAAGAACTTAAAACCGCCATAAATACAATACGATATGCCCGCCTGCTTGAGCTTCATTTCAAACAGCCTTGTGAGGGCGTTTGTTCTGACCAAAATTGCAAAATCACTGTTTTTATAACCGTTGTGAACCTTGAGTCGTTTTATGTTCTCTATTGTCCATTCAGCTTCTTGATGGTCGTTATAAGCTATATTAAACTCCACTTTTACGCCTTTGTCGCCACTTGTGTAAAGCTTCTTTTCTTTTCGGGATTTGTTGTGACAAATGACATTGTTTGCTGTGTTGAGTATCTCTTCTGTGGAGCGGTAGTTTTGCATAAGTTTATGAATTTTTACTTCTTTGAAACTCTTTTCAAAGTCAAGGATATTTCTTATATTCGCTCCCCGCCAACCGTATATGCTCTGGTCGTCGTCTCCCACTACAAATATATTTCCCCATTTGCCACTGAGCATTCTTGCAAGCTCCATTTGCACTTCATTGGTATCTTGAAACTCGTCTATATGGATATATTGAAAACGATTTTGATAATACTCCAAAACATCGGGACACTCTCTAAAAAGCCTTATTGCGTTATAGAGCAGGTCGTCAAAGTCCATGGCGTTGTTTTCTTTGAGTATTTGCTGATATCTGTCATAACATTCGGTTATCTCCATAGCGTCTCTGTTTTTTAGTCTTATGTGTTCAAAATAATTGTCGCTATCAAGACCTAAATTCTTGGCGGAACTTATGTGAAAGAGCATCTTTGATTTGTTCTTTTTCTCGTCAAGGTGTTTTTCCCTGAGCACCCTTTTAATAACTCTTTCCGAGGCAGTTGTGTCAAAAATGCTGAAATTCTTTTCATAACCTATCTTGTCAGCGTGTCTTCTGAGAATTGCCGAACAAAGTTTATGAAAAGTGTCTATCCAAGGCTTTTGACCTTCGCCAAGCATTTGATAAAGTCTTTCTTTCATTTCGTTGGTGGCTTTGTTAGTGAAGGTTATGGCAAGGATATTCCAAGGGGATACGCCCTTTTCAATAAGATATGCCACTCTGCAGGTAAGAACTCTTGTCTTGCCGCTGCCCGCTCCCGCAAAAACTAATACCGCCCCTTCTGTATCAAGTACGGCTTTTTTTTGACTGTCATTTAATGAGTCGAGATTTAACAAAATATACCCCTTTTTGTCTTTTAGAATAAGTACAATAATCATACTAAAAAAAAGGGGGAAAGTCAATGTTATAAGAATGACTTTGAGAGCTAAATTGCAAGTAACAATCACCCCGCAAAATTTTGAGCTTTACTAAAAAACGATGTTTTTAACATTTGTTCAAACTATTTTCTCATGTAGAGAATTTTGTGAGAGTAATTTTTATAACAAAAGGCGCAATTTCTATTCAATCTGTTTCTTTTGAAGGCAACATCATTAAAACAAGATAAAGATAACTATTAAGAGCGTAAATCTTTAATAAATATAGCTTTTTATAAATCATTGACATATTTATTTAAGCGTATTATAATTTAGTTAAGAAAGTACTTAAATAGTATGGTGGTTATTATGACTGATATAGTAAATGTTGCAAAAGCTTTGTCCGATGAGACAAGATATGATTTAATCAAACTGCTTCTTCAGCACAATTATTGTGTTGGAGCTTTGGCTAAAAGACTTGATATTTCTGAATCCGCAGTATCTCAACACCTTAAAATACTTAGAAATGCAGGAATAGTAAAAGGCGATAAAAGAGGCTATTTCACTCATTACTATATTAATCGTAATTTATTAAAGCAAACAGCAAAAAAGATTATGGAATTATCCGAATTGCAATGTGTGGATGCAGGATGCTCCAAAGGGGCTTTCTTATCACCAACATTGCAAAGTTGATATAAAAAATAAAAACAACTCGCTAATCAAGGAGCATTAAGATGAACATAATTGAAGTAAAAAACCTATCTAAGACCTTCAAGGAGTGTAAAGCAGTCAATGACATAAGCTTTAATATTGGGAAGGGAGAGATTTTTGGTTTTCTTGGACCAAACGGGGCTGGCAAGACCACAACCATAAATATGCTTACGGGTCTTGCAAAACCTACATCAGGGGAAATTATGATTTCCAATCAAGACGGAATAAGAAACATCAAAAAAGTTCAGCATAATATTGGAATCGTGCCTGATGAAAGCAATTTATACGATGAAATGAGCGGATTTGAAAATCTTGTTTTTTGCGCTTCTCTTTATGGAATAAAAAAGCGATTAAGAGAAAAAAGAGCAAACGAACTGCTTGAACAATTTTCTTTGCAAGACACTGGCAAGCGTCCTTTTAAGGCGTATTCGAAAGGAATGAAAAGAAAACTGACCATAGCAGCCGGCGTCATTCACGAACCACAAATTCTTTTTCTTGACGAGCCGACAACAGGAATTGATGTTGAAAGCGCAAGGCAAATCAGAAGAATGATAAAAAACCTGAACGAGAAAGGAACGACAATCTTTTTAACGACGCATTACATTGAGGATGCTGAAAGGCTTTGCAACAGAATAGGTTTTGTTGTTGGTGGAAAGATTATAAAAGTTAGTCATGTTGAAAAGCTTTTGTCAGAGGCGCAACAAGAAAATATAATTGAATTCAAACTTGACAACAACAGCGAGCAACTACAAAAACAGTTGATAAATGCCTTTTCCTATATAACAATCAAATCAAGTGAAAATGATAGTATAAGAATTGCCTCAAATAAAAAAATAGAGCTTATGCCTTTTATGAATTTTTTTGACAATAAAGGCATCAAAGTTCGCGAGGCAAAGATGATACGGTTATCTTTAGAAGATCTTTTTGTCAAAATCACAGGCATTGAAATTGATAGATTAAAAAAAGAAAAGGAGGGGAAAAAGAAATGAATAAACTTCTCGCCTATTGGAGCATATTAAAAAAAGATATGAAAAGCTATTACTTAAAACCGCCGAATATAAGTTGGGGAATTATTTTTCCAATTTCATGGACACTTATGTTGTTTTTACGCTCAGGCGATGGAATAGATATTCTTGAAATACTCCCCGGTGTCATGTCTTTGTCGATTTTATTCGGCACAACCTCTATGCTAGCGGTTACAATCACTTTTGAAAGAAAAAGCCGTTCCTTTGAAAGGTTGTTGCTTGCCCCCATTAATTTGAATCTCTTAATGTTAGCAAAAACAACAGGGGCCATTCTATTTGGTATTATAAACGCTTTTATACCTGTATTGTTCGCTTCATTCTTAGTTGATTTATCCGGTGTAAACTGGTTAACAACAATATTAGGCGTAGTTCTGATAGCCGTGACCTCAACCTTTTTGGGGCTTTTTATTGCTGTGTCTGTGAGCGAAGTTTTTGAAGCCCAAACATTTTCCAATTTTTTCAGATTTCCAATGATGTTTCTTTGCGGCTTATTTATCCCAATAGAAAATCTTCCTGCTTTTATAAGACCATTGTCATATGCCTTACCTTTGACATATGGCGCAGATATGTTGAAATATTCAATTCATCATGAATACTCAATCGCTATATGGATAAGCTTATTGGTTTTGATAGGTTTTAGTGTAGCGTTGTTTTTAATAAGCAACCATAACATTAAAAGAAAATGGATTCATTAAGGCAAAGCTTTAATAAATCTTTGATTTAATATGATAGTCTTATTTAGACAAATTGAGTTAAAATAAATTAAAAAAACCGCTAGAAATTTAATAGCGGTTTTTTTATTCTTATCTTATTGTTTTTGTTATTTTTGGTTTATTACCGCTTGCGCCGCTGCAAGTATAGCTATCGGCACTCTGAACGGTGAACAAGACACATAGTCAAGTCCGATTGAATTGCAGAATTCGACTGAGGAGGGGTCTCCGCCATGCTCGCCGCATATTCCGCATTTGAGTTTGGGTTTTGCTTTTCTGCCAAGCTCAACGCCCATTTTCATAAGTTTTCCAACGCCTATTTGGTCAACTCTTTGGAAGGGATCGGATTCAAATATCTTTTTCTTGTAATAGTCGTCAAGAAATTTTCCAGCGTCATCTCTTGAAAATCCATAGGTCATTTGTGTAAGGTCGTTTGTTCCAAAGCTGAAAAAGTCGGCTTGATTTGCTATCTCATCCGCTGTAAGCGCGGCTCTGGGCACTTCTATCATTGTGCCAACGGTATAGTCAACTTTAACGCCTTTTTCTTCCATAATGTTTTCAGCTGTCTTAACAACCACACCTCTTACATAAGAAAGCTCTCTTTCGTCGCCTACAAGAGGTATCATGATTTCGGGTTTAACATTGGCGCCGGCTTTGTTTCTCAGGATAGCCGCCTCTATAACCGCCTGTGTTTGCATTTTTGCAATCTCAGGATATGTTATTGAGAGTCTGCAACCTCTGTGACCAAGCATAGGATTAAATTCCTGAAGTCCTTCTATTATTGTCTGAAGTTCGTCAAAGCTTATGCCAAGGTCTTTTGCAAGCACTTTTTGCTCTTTTTGGTTGTGGGGCACAAACTCATGAAGCGGAGGGTCTAAGAACCTTATTGTAACGGGATAATCGCCCATAGCCTCATATATGCCAACAAAGTCTTCTCTTTGCATGGGCAACAACTTTTTGAGCGCTTTTTCTCTTTGCTGTTCGGTTCTTGCAACAATCATTTCTCTAACTGCGGCTATTCTGTCCTCGGCAAAGAACATATGCTCTGTTCTGCAAAGTCCTATTCCCTCGGCTCCAAAGTTTCTTGCTTGTTTTGCGTCTTCGGGCGTGTCTGCATTGGCTCTAACTTTCATTTTTCTAACATCGTTTGCCCATTCCATAATCTTGCCAAAATATCCGCTAACCTTAGCGGGAACTGTGGCTATCTTTTGGGCGTATACATGACCTGAAGAACCGTCAAGCGAAAGGAAATCATCAGATGTATAGACTTTGCCTTTTATTTTGAGAGTTTTTGATTTTTCGTTTATGATAAGGTCGCTGCAACCTGCAACACAGCATCTTCCCATACCACGGGCAACAACTGCGGCGTGAGATGTTCTTCCGCCTCTTGCTGTCAAGATACCTTTTGCAACAGCCATACCCTCTATGTCCTCGGGGCTGGTTTCAAGTCTTACAAGAATAACATCTTCGCCCTTTTTAACCCTTTCAACTGCTTCTTCAGCAGTGAAAGCTATTTTGCCGCAAGCTGCGCCTGGCGATGCCGCAAGACCTGTAGCCACGGGCTCAGCTTGTTTAATTCTTTCACAGTCAAATTGAGGATGTAAAAGCTCGTCAAGCTGCGTGGGGTCAACTTTCAAAAGCGCCTCTTCTTTTGTTATGAGTCCTTCTTCAACAAGGTCGCACGCTATTTTTATGGCGGCGTGAGCTGTTCTCTTTCCGTTTCTGGTTTGCAACATATAGAGCTTCCCTCTTTCAATGGTGAATTCCATATCCTGCATATCTTTGAAATAGCTTTCAAGTTTTTTTGTGATTTCCACAAACTGATCATAGACTTCTTTGTTTGTTACCTTGAGATGGTCTATGGTTTGGGGTGTGCGTATACCGGCAACAACATCTTCGCCCTGCGCGTTCATAAGATATTCGCCATAAAGCTCTTTTTTTCCGGTGGATGGGTCTCTTGTGAAGGCAACTCCGGTGCCTGAGGTATCGCCCATATTTCCAAATACCATAGATTGGATATTAACCGCTGTTCCCCAACTGCTGGGAATATTGTGCATTCTGCGATAGGTGTTGGCTCTGGGGTTATCCCAGCTTCTAAATACCGCTTCAACCGCTCCAATAAGCTGTTCTTTAGGGTCTTGAGGAAATTCTTTTCCTGTCTTTTCTTTGTAGAGAGTCTTATACTCTTCTATGAGCTCTTTCAGGTCGTCAGCGGTAAGCTCTGTGTCAAGCTCAACATTCTTTTTTTCCTTTAATTTATCGATAAGGTCCTCAAAATATGATTTTCCAAGTCCGGTCACTACATCTGAATACATCTGTATAAATCTTCTGTAACAGTCATAAGCAAACCTGGGGTTTTCGGTAAGTTTTGCAAGACCTTTTACTGATACGTCAGTAAGCCCCAAATTCAAAATAGTATCCATCATTCCGGGCATGGATGCTCTTGCTCCGCTTCTTACGGAAACAAGGAATGGGTTGTTGGAATCTCCGAACTTCTTTCCTGCCTGCTTTTCAACCTTTGCAAGACAATCAAATATTTGCTCTATGATTTCATCGGATATTTTTTTTCCGTCCTCATAGTACTTGGTGCAAGCTTCGGTTGTAATAGTGAAGCCTTCTGGAACGGGCATGCCAAGCTTGGTCATTTCAGCAAGATTGGCTCCTTTTCCACCAAAAAGCGCCTTATTTTTTCCGTCTGCTTCTTCAAATAAATAAACATATTTAGTCATTAAAAACTCTCCTCTTTTTCTTGTTTTTTATAAATCCTATCCGTTATTATATAAGATAATTTACCTTTTTTCAAGTAAAAACACCTCATTTTCAATAATTGTTGTTTCTTACACTTTAATTATTGATTTTGCTTGTTTATGTAATCGAGAATACTTATTTTTATTAACAGCTGATTTTTTATTATTAAATTGAGATAGTAAAGAGATGTTATCACACTCTTTGGCATAATCTCCAGAGTCTCCACTTCGTCTATATCAGCTGAGGCGATGTCGTTTAAGGCCTGCCTCACATCTTTAGGCAACTCTTCAATAGTATAGTCCACTCCGATATGCCTAATAACTTTTAATATAAACCATACTGTTGATGCGTACGGAAAAACCGCGCTGTAATTAATTTCTTTTAGCGATTTCAAAGCGTAAACAATTTCCCGAGAAATGTCCTGATTTTCTACTGCGCTCTTTTCAAGAAGTTCTAATACCGCAAGCGAGGCAAGGTTTTTGTCTGTGTCTGTCCAGCAGTTATGAAAATTCTCCTCAACTTCCACACCCGTAAGTATAGGCGTACCTCTGCCCTGTGATATGGAAAATTCACCAAAAACAAGAGGCATACATCCCGCCTTGAGTTTAGCGGCAGGATTTCTCACACCCCTTGCCACAAGGCTAGTCTTGCCTTTTTCTAAAGTTGCAAGAGTCAAAATTTTGTCTTTTTCCTTGTAATTTGTCGCCCTTAGGCATATACCTCTAACAATCATATTTTCATTATACCCCAATAAACGGAAAAAACCACCATTATAAATAATATAAGGTGGTTTTATGTTCCGCTAAAGCTAATTTAGTAATAGGCTTTTTCTTAAAGTTTATTCTTTTTCTTCATCATTATTAAGGGCGTTATATAACATATAATATCCAGCATGTCCGCTTTTCTTAAATGTTTCCCATAATAACTTATCTATATCCTTCATCTTTTTACCTACATAGCTTTTGTAAGACTAACAATCTGTTTTATCTTACAATTGTAGAATGTAAAAACCAGTTAATATTATTCAGATAGTTATTTATTTTTTCATTGCTAATTTTTGGGATTATAACCGAGCTCTTTCAAAACATAGTCATTGCCCCGCCAATCCTCCTTTACTTTAACAAAAAGTTTCAAAAACACCTTATGCCCTGTCATTTTTTCTATATCTTGACGGGCGTATGTTCCTATTTTTTTTATCATTGAGCCGCCTTTGCCCAAAATAATCGGTTTATGGGCGGGCTTTTCACAAACTATATCCGCTTCAATCTCAAGAATATCCTTGTTCTCTCTTCTTTCGTAAGCGCTGACTTCCACTCCTATGCCATATGGCACTTCTTTATCCAAAAGTCTTAAGGTTTTTTCTCTTATTGTTTCAGCGACCATAAAGCGCATATTCTTGTCTGTGAACATATCCTCGGGATAGTACTTTATAGTGTCCGTAAGAAGTTTTTTTATCTCGTCAAGGAGTATGTCCGTGTTTTTTTCTTTCAAGGCGGATAATGGAACTACGGCTTTTAATTCTTTGTAGTCATTGAGCTCGCCTAAAATCTCAAAAACCTTTTCTTTGGTGACATGGTCCACTTTGTTTACTACGGCGATTGTATTGAGCCCTTTTTTCAAATAGCCTTTCAAATTTTCTTTGTCCTTGTCCAAAAAACCTTTTTCACCGTCTATGATGTATACGACAGCGTCAACTCCTTCAACAGCGGCTCTTGCCGATTTCATCATATATTTTCCAAGATTGTTCTTTGGCGCATGAAGTCCCGGCGTATCAATAAAAACTATTTGGGTTTCTTTGTCATTATATATGCCCAAAATTTTGTCCCTTGTGGTCTGTGGCTTCCAAGATACTATGGAAACTTTTTCTCCCACTAAAGTGTTTATTAATGTGGATTTTCCGGCATTAGGTCTTCCCATAACCGCAACAAATCCCGATTTGAAATTCATTTCTCTTTTAATATTCAATTTTGTATCAAGTATGTCTTTTTGAAGTTTTTTCATCTCTTCTTCCTCTTCTTCTTTGTAGTGATTGTATCCCAAAAGATGAAGCATGCCATGACAAGTCAAAAAACTCATTTCTCTTTCTATGGAATGTCCGTATTCCTTAGCTTGCTCTTTTGCCCTTTCGTCACATATAAAAATTTCGCCGAGCATAAGACTTTTGTCCTCGGGATTTATAAATTGCGAAAATTCATCCTTGTCGTATGGGGGTTTTTTATTGATATTTGCAAAACTTAAAACATCTGTTACATTATCGTTATGCCTAAATTCATTGTTTAATCTTTTAATTTCATCAGATTTAATGATATTAATTTCAATATCCATATCCTTTTCAGATAAATTGAAATATTTCAAAACTTGATTGGCGACTTTTCTGATAATAGGTTGATATTTCTCATTGTCATAAATCTTTATCATAATTTATTCTTTTTTGTCCTCTTTGTCGTTTTCATAAGCGATACGGTTGTGGCTTGCCCCCGGAAGAGCTTCCACAAGTGTGTCCTCAATTTGTTTGAGTTGTCTTAAAGTAAGTCCGCAATTATCAAATTGTCCAAGTTTTTGCTTTTCTTCAATAAGTCTATGGATGAAGGCTCTCAAAACTTTTTCATCGTTGCTTATACCCTGAGCTCTTGACGCCGCCTCAACGGTATCCGCTATCATAATAATTGCTCCTATTCTGCCTGAGGGTATGGGACCGTCATAGCAAAAATCAGCAGAATCAACTATTTCCTCGGTTATCTTTTTCACTTTGTTATAAAAATAATTAACGGGTGTTGTTCCGTGATGTTCTTTTGCTATATCCGCTATAACATCAGGAAGATTTTCATTTTTTATAAGCTCGTACCCCCAATTTGTGTGCTGTGTAATCATATAAACTGATACTTCGGGTATGAAGTCATCATGAGGATTATAGTCCTTTTGATTTTCCACATAGCAAAGCGGGTCTTTGAGCTTGCCCACATCATGATAATATGCCGCCGCCTTTGCCAGCTGAGGATTTTCACCTATGGCAAGCGCGCACAGTTGGGCAAGATTGCCAACCGCCAAACTATGATTAAAGGTGCCGGGAGCTTCTGTGGAGAGTCTTTTCAACAGTTTGGCGTCAAAAGAACATATCTCTTCGAGTCCAAAATTTGTAGATAATCTAAATATTTTCTCAAACGCAGGCAAAACCGTAATAAAAAGAGCAACCGCCAAAATCACAGACAGAAAAGACCACATGCCCGAATAAAGCACATCTCTTAAGGTGTTCTCAACAATTACTGCCGATGTAAGCATAGTAACAGGCGCTATAAGCGCGGCGATAAAAAGACCGTTGACTAAAAAACGCATCCTTGTATATGTCTTTTCCATCATAAGTATCATATAAGTCCCAGCTACAATTCCCGTAAGCATAGCTGTTGCGGACATAAACGCATGATGCAAACCGTACAATATGACAAAATATAGAAAATACGCCAAATTAATGAAAATATTCGCCATAAGGGCGGCTCTTTTATCTATGAGTATGCCTACAAGCATTCCCGCAAGAGCAAGAGGCATAAGATATATACTTATGAACCTTCCAAATATAAACGAAAAAATCAGTGTCATCAAAATTGAAGTTAACAAAACCTTAAGCAGCTTACTGTCTTGCAAAATATCTCTTTTTGTTTGCAAAATATAATATAGAAAAGTTATTTGAAGTATTGAGATAACCGCCGCAAGGGCAAGAATTTGAAATACAACACGGCTTTGCAAAATAGCTGTTGTCAAATCTCTTCCCTCGTCAATAAACTTTACTACCAAGGCAAGAGCAATAGAAAAAACTACTATCATCACATGATTTGCGATAAGCTTCTTATTCAAGGCTTTTCTTCTTTTGTCCACTTGTATGGTGTTGTTTTTTTCCATAATGTTCCTTATTCTCTATATTATTAATGTTTCTACCTCATAGTATATATCTATTTTAACCTTTTTGTCCAGTCTTTTTACTTCAAACCATTTCCTTACCCTTTGCATATCATCAGATATTTCATCTTCCAGTTTTTCAAAAAGCCTTATTACTTCAATCTCGGCTTCCTTAACAACATCCACTTCCACCTTTTGCAAAATGGTTTCATAATATGTGGTTTTTTCCACCTCAATGTTTAAGCCACCCCCAAGCAAAACCTTTTCTGTTTTTAACTCATAATGGGAAAACGGAACTTTCTTTTTCTTCTTTACCCAATTAAATATGGGAATATTATATTCAGTATAGGTTTTTCCCGTTTTCTTATAAACAAGCTTTTGGGGTGTTATAACTTTGCTTTTGGTTAGCCAAACTTTACCGTACACCTGCCCATCGGCTTTTGTATAAACCGTGGTATCCTCATCGGCCAGGATATACGCTCCGATAAGCTTTTGCCCTTTTTGAACAGCTTGACCCTTTTTTACAAGAGGTGTTCCTCCTGTCACTACAATTCTTGTAACCACGCTATCATATTTGGATACGACATCTTCGTACTCGTCTTTTATGTTCTCAATGTCCGGCATTGGCAACTCTTCAAGAACAGTTATATTTATTGTGGTTCCGCCCCTTTCTACGGATGCGTTACTGACTCCTTCAATCTGTATGATATCCTCTCTTAGCTTTTTAAGATTCACTCTTTTGAATGCTGCGGGAGGGCTTATATGCTTACTGGCTACTTCTTTTATAACTTCCCTCTCCACTTCTTTATGACCTTCTATGTTGAGAGTAAATATACAATTTGAATACACAAAGAGCATAACTGACGCAACAAAGAGTCCCACAACAAGACCTGCTCTTTTTATATTTCTTGCAAAAAAAACTAAAAAGCCTTTTTGGCTCAATTCTTTGTATTCTATATTATAGTCTTTCAAAGTTTTATGGCACAACATTCGGCTTTGTAAATCGGTGAAAAACTCCAGCCTGTCTTTATAAAATCTGGGTTTCTGTACATTTACGCCTTTTCTTATAAGAATATTCAGACAAAAGCATGACTTATTCTTTACGCTAAACTTGACTCTTGTCATCCGGTTTGCCTCGTTATGTTATTTATTTTACCTTTTATGTAAATTTCATCGATATTAATCTGCTCAATAAGCATTTTGTCACCGGAGATTTCCAGCCTTTCATCTTTGAGCTGTATAATAATCAATTGGGGACTGTATCTAAAAACACCCTTGTGCCCTTCAATCAGGACACCGCTAAAATCTACAAGAGTTATTCTTGCGCCGCCAATAGTGTCCTTCAAAGGCATATTGGTATTAAAAACCAAATTATTATAAATAGACATAATAATAGTTTATTGTTAGGAAAAATAAATAATGACCTAATGACTCTTTTTTCTTAATTTATCCAAAAAGTTTTCAAAATAAGGGGGAAGAGGAGTTGAAAATTCCATTTCCTTACCGCTGACCGGATGATTTATTGTTAATTTATAGTCATGAAGAAGCTGCCCGTTAAGAGAAAATTTTTCTTTTATCCCGTATTTGTTGTCACCCACAATTGGCTGTTGTATGTGTTTGCAATGAACTCTTATCTGATGAGTTCTTCCGTTATGCAGTTTGAAT
>CAZVHD010000020.1:0-12991 GCA_964626765.1 uncultured Christensenella sp. | reverse complement strand
AAGCTGAAATATTCCACTCTTTCGGCATTCTCTGTTTCATTTCATTCAATTAAGCTGTCAAAAAGATGTGATTTAATGATATATTCTTAATCTGCCATCAATAGGTAATATCTCAGAGTATCTCTTTCTTCAAAGGTATGCTTATCGCTTAGGCTGTCATTAAAGTAAACGCTGAGTCCGTCTTTAGGCAATTCAAGATTTCCGCCATAGCTGTTAGGGTCGTCATAAGGGTCAAATGAAATATTGTTGTTGTCGCTATGGTCCACAAGTCCGTCATATTCAATAATTGGATCTTTCATAGGTTTGACTTTTAAGTATAGCTCTATTTCTTGCTCCAATAAAATCGGATGTGTGGAATCTATGCTTTCATAATAGTAATATGAGAAAATCTTGGCTGTTGCAAAGAGTTCTGATTCAACAACAAGCTCCCCGTCAACATTCACCGCGGTACCATTATGGTCTATTCTTCTGCCTCCCGTCCATTCATCCACTATGCGCCACTGCACATCAAATGAATTGTTGATAGTGGTGTCATAATTAGTATCAATCACCATATCGCCTATATCGTACTGTATTTCTCCAAAACCATAACTATAAGGATTTATGGTTGAGGGCAGTTTGGATGTATCAAACCCTAAAGGCTGAGAAGGGTCGTATATGTCATAAAGATTATCAATTTCAATAATTCCGCTCTCTATGTCCAGCATGTCAAAGTCCCTGTCTTGCGCTGTTGCGTCATACATTACATTTCCTATGTATTTTCTCGGAAAAGCCACATTATAGGTGAACTCTCCCTGCTCACAAGGCAAATCTATAACAAAATTCATAGTCGCGGGATTTAGTACGTTTATTCCTGTTATTGGTATAGTGCTTATGGTCTGGCCTTCTTCAAAGCCGGGTATGGGGCTTGCAATGACCCAGTTGGATATATTTCCAAATGTCACATCTCCGGAATAATTGTAATCTACGGTTATGGAATTGGGAAGTTCAAAGCCTTGTGAAAACCTTGCGTTGCCATGTTCGTCAAAAGGCTCCAGTTCCGCTGTTGAAGGTTCGCCGTAAACCACATTTATTTGGTCGACAACAGCTTTGAACCTAACTGTCACAGGATAGCGACAACTTCCTGAACTTAAGTGAGTAATCAATACATCTACATAGGCGTATCTTATTTGGGTCTCTTCATCCATTCTTACATCATACAGCTCAGGGTCTGTTGCAAGAATTTTTGCGTTGAAATTATTTTTTTGTTCCTCCAGGTTCTCTCCGTCGCCTATATCAAATCTAGGGTTATAATACCCGTCTGTCTCGTCTTCAAACATAAGGCTCACCTGGGATAAAGTATCATAAAAATAACTGCCTGGATCTATGAAGATTCTATTGCCTTGCTCATCTGTTTGCGTAAGCCCCAGAGGCTTATGCATATCAATAAAGACTGTTCTTATGTTTTGCAGTCGTCTATCTATCAATTCATTTAATATAAGTTCATATCTAATTTCGGGATTATCATGGGTTATGCTTTCTTCAATTTCCTCCATTATTAACTTGTCGGAATCTGATGTTGAATCATGCTCGTATATAGCGTCAAAAGCATCTTCATAGAATTCATTTTGATCTATGATATCATAAATCAAATTTGTGGCTTCATCCTCGTCGCCTATGTATGCGTATCTATAATCAACCGTCATAACCGAGGGGTCATAATCCGTCATTCTGTTGAAGTTTAAGTTGGTTATTTCTCTTCTTGCCACATAAAAAGGTATTCTTACTGTTTGTTGATTTACCTGTCCGTAACCTATATACCCTTCAAGGGTCTCTCCCAAAACGGCTCCGGAGCTACTTTCCATTATGGCTATAATCTCTTCAAGATTTGTCCATTTTACATTTAATTGATATTTTTGGCCTGATGTCTCGGGATCGTCGTCAAAATATATTCCCACTCTGGCCTGCTCTATTTCATCATTCTTAATGCCGATATAAGACTGAAGAGCGTTGTATTTGTTTTGTTCTTCGGTTGATGTTGGATTCTGGGTTGTATAATAGTTATATCTTTGTGTCAAAATAGTTTTTTCAGAAGATGTGGTGTTGTCATAATACTCATCATAGCAAATCGCATATACCGTCTCGGTTGTCATATCCGGGTTTGCCTTTCTTATATCGGTAAGAATAATATTGATTTGCGCTATTGTATCGTCATATTCGTCATTAAGGCGCATAAGCAGCATTAATCTATCCAGCATTGTTGAACTGGACTGAGTATATGTGTCGACATTATATTCTTCGACAGGTTCGGATGTTTCTGTGTTATGAATATCAAGTTGGGTAAATCCATCCATCTGGTCAGTAATGGTTACTGTTCTTGGTATAACATTGATTGTTAAGCTAACCTCTTGAGCAATAACGCTATCCGTAGCCTCAATATAGCTCTTTATTGTAAAGGAGCCACCTTCGTTTGTAAATACATATCTATTATCTACGGGTATTTCTCCCTTTTCTATCAAAAGGCGAAAATAAGCTACATCTTCCTCTGAAGGCGTATCAAAACCATCGGGTATGATATCCTCAGGATTGCCCACTCCTTCGTCAAGATAATCCAAGTAGTCATAAATCCAGTGATAACTTCTTCCGTCAAGCTGCATCATCCATTCTTGATCTTGTTCAAGAACAATATACCATTCCACATCCTCTATTCGAATTTGATTTCCATTTCTTAGCATTAAGGTATAATATGAAGGAAATTCATAAGGCAGATAGGGATCTACTGACATTTCTGTGACATTGGTATCCATTCCCTCGAATGTGATATCTTGATATACAGCGTCTATATTTTTAACAATCATTTTTACTTCAATGCTCACATCGCCGTCGCCAATAAGACCTTCTACTAAAAGGGTTTCTTCATAGGTAGATACATTTCTGAGAACATATTCGGTGTCCACAAGATTTCCGCTTTCGTCATAGATTTGTCTTGCCATAATGACATCGCTTTCCACCCATTCAATATCATAAGCCTTTTTCTGAATTCTATTTTCTCCGCCCTGTATGACATTCATGTAGACTGTATTGGGCAAGGGTTCTTGATTATAGGGGTTGAATTCAAAAAACTCTCCAATTTCATCGGATTGACTAAACGCCACATTGTGATAAGATGTCATCTCCCTTATGGGTTCTTCAAAGTTAAGACTTCCATCCGCAAGTGTTTCATATCCTGTTATGGCGTATACATTGCCCGCAACACCTATTGTGCCGAGCGCCCTAGATGGCATAATAATCTTTAACTCTACTTCCTGCGAGCCCACAGAAAAAGTATCATCGTCAATAGTCGTGGTATTAATGTCTCTGTCCTCTATTCCCAAAGGAGCCTGGGTTCCTTGTATTCTTAAAGCTTCCGGAGCAACTTGGGAATGTTTCCACTGTAATGTAATAGGAAGATAGTTGTTGTAATATGTCGTAGGGTTCAAACCATAATCCCTCGGGGCGATAATTCTGTAAGTACCGTCCTCGAAATAAAGTCTCATCTCCTGTCTTTGAGTTGATTGAACGGGGAAAACATAAGAGTCTGTTTGTAAGATATCAACTGTATAAGTTCCTATATCCTCAGTATAAGGTCTTTCATCAGTCGGAAGCGAAGTGTTGATTGAGTCCACAAACCTAAGATAGGACACAATTTTGGACTTTACATTAATTTTTATAGCAATCGTAAGGTTATTGTACATAGCGTGTGAAAAATATACTCCGCCATTGAATTGAACATTCTCCAAATCATAGTCCCATTCTATGTCCGTCATCTCAACCGAATCACCGTTGTCCGCGCCGTCCACTGACTCAAAATTCAAAGTCTGTGAGGATGGAAGAGGCGACCATTCGGCCTCGTCAGCCCGTCTTACGGCAAAAGTATAAGGGTCTATTGTCACTTCTCCAACAACAGGTTTTCCAAGATTGCTTATCATCGGAACAGGTTCGCCCATTATCATTTCGTTTAAGGGAATAATTACCCTTCCTAAAACTTCCACGGATATATAAAATCTCTTTTCCGCCACGCTGTCTTTGCCTATGACAAGCCAATATTCCTCCCGCGGCATGCCGGATATGTTGATGTTGCTCACATCAAAGTCTTCAATTATATAATTGACATATCCAAATGTATCGTCGTCATATAACACAGGAATTTTTTCAGGTAAATCTTCGTCAATAGACGGGTCTATTTTCAATGGTCTGTCCACAGTAAGGGCTGCGTCCTGATTATTTGGCAAATCAGGGTCAAGGGCATACTCCGCCACCTTTATGCCATTAATACGGTCCTCAATAGTGACATAATAAGATATTGTCTCATCTAGTATATGGGCGGTGGGTTGATAAAAATATTTTCCCGTTTCTATCTCCACAGACTCTTCAAGATAAGTAAGCTTAAGTCTCATGAGATTGTCACCAAAATATGTGTATACAAACTCTTGCCACTGAGTGGTATAAATGCTTTCAAATGTCTCATTATCCAAAGGTCTCACATTTGGGGTTACAAAATTGTCCTCGGACATATTTATGTTTAGGTATTCCTCGGCAGTAGTTGCAAATCTGATTCTGGCTTTCATAAGAGCATTTAGATTATCTATGCCAATAAGTTCATATACGGTATCCGACACAAGATTAAAAGCAAGAGAGTTATCAAAAAACCTCAATTGCATACTTGGGCTTTCCCGCAACGAAGATATAAGCCTGTTGAGAAGGTCCATTATGTTTTCCAGGGCGAATATATTATCATCGCCTAAAAGCTCGTTAAAGGCGTCCACCACCTTTTGCCTCTCAATTCTATATCTTAAGGGGCTTTGTTGATAAGGCGCCCCGTCTCTATCTCTTCCCTCCGGTCCTATTGGGACATTAAAGTCCACAAGCAAGTAGTCCGGGTCCTCTGCAGAATAAACTCCAAGCTGAAAAACATCGCCTTTGAACAGTTCGAATTTCATGACCTGCTCTATTTCCCTTTCCAATTGCCCGTACTCGTCCTCTTCATATTCGTAAATTTGCATTATATCAAGAACAAAATTTAATTTTTCATAACTCATAAGAGTATATGGGGTGTTCTTTCCGGTGATATCGCCAAAAAGAGCTCCAAACAGCTCGTCAAACTTAACCGAGCTCACTTCTTGCATGGAAAGTTCCCCTTCCAAAGTCATTATAGTGTTGTCGGGCATATCCAAGTAATGGTATGTGTCGGGGTCAAAAGACGGAGGATACTCCAGTGTGTCTCCGGGCAAGGGGTCTATAATCTCTAGTCTCAACTCAAATATAAGAATATCGTCGTCATACATATCAAGACCGATATCTCCGTTTTCCACATTATAAGAGAATATAAGAACAGCATTTTCTAAGGCGTCATCGCCTATGAGCTGCTCTACCATTTCCCTTGGCACCTCCAATTTATCGGCAATAAGCTGTACGAGATCTACATCCTCTCCGTACATTTTTTCAATAAGCTCTTTTGTGATATTAATATACATGGTGTCGTTTTCTTCATCTGACTCAATGTGGTCTAAAACAGTCATAAGAAGTTCTTCATTCTCTCCGTATATATCATCTTCGGTAAGTGTTTGCACTAGTCTCAATAAATCATTGAATAGTAGCGTTATTTCTTGAGCAAGGTCTATGTTGTCAAACTTTATTTTGGGTAAGTTAAGTTTTTCTAACTCAACAGCTCCCCCCAATTGTTCTTGCATGCCGCTTATATCCATATATAGGATCTGGTCTTTGTAAAAGAGCCCTCCCATATCGTCTTCCACACTTTCCATTGTGAACATAACTTCATTTATTGTGTTATCGGTTGAGGAAAGAATTGTTCTTAAAGTAGCGTCATAAGTCATATCAAAAAATGGCACATACAGCGTTCCGCCATAATTGAACCTTCCCATTTGCATTTCCGGATAGTCTTGCAAATAAGGATTTTCTGTATCATCCATGTTTATGTCGTCGCTTCCCTCTCTTGCTTGAACTTGCATATCCAGAGTAAAGTCATTATTATTCTCTGCCATTTTTCCGCTTGCTTCAAATGTAATGGAGTTAACCGCTTCGTTATCAAGCTTTACATTTATGAGGTCCCCTGTCATCGTGGCTATTTCCATATAGGCAAGCTCGCTAATACGAAAACCAAAGTATTTCAAGCTCAAAAGGTCAAATTTATCTTCAAACTTTTCAAAAGTATCTTTAATAAGGTTGTTGACTTCTTGTTTTATCTGTCCGTAATTAAGGTCTACATGCGTCATTTCAATTGATTCCGCAGTATCTGTTACCATAATATAGTTCATTCTGCTTTGGTCAACAAGAGGATATAAGTTCGCGCCTACATTTTCAGGGTCAAAAAGAGCCGACATCTCTGAGCCTATAAAAGTATTAGACATATCAAACATAGTGACCATTTCAAAAAACAAATCAAACATATTAGTGGAGCCAAAACCCTCTACTCCCTTTTTGTCATCCATTGTTTGTATAAATAAATCACCTCTGTTGTAATAAACAAAAACTCTGTTCATATGCTCGTGATTGTCAAATATCTTCAAATATATTTCGCTGTTTTGTCTTCTTTGGGCATAATTTGCCTTGTAGACGACTGTATAGTTGATATGTCCTGTATGTATGGTATATTCTGTGCTGACATAATTTTCCTCGCTTTCTTCAAGCCTGTCTTCACTAATAATCATGCCGTCTCTTATCTTGACAAACATATCATTTTTGTTAACTCTGATTACAGGCGAACCCGTTCCGTCCACATCCTCGGGAAGAGGCGGGGGCTGAGGCGTTCCTCTGTCACAGGATACCATAGCGACAGATAATATCACTATAAATAAAATTAATAATAGGGTTTTGGTTTTTATCTTCACAGTAGCCTCCAAAGCTCTTTTTGTTTCTATGTTAATTGCATTTTTAGCATTCCCGACTGATAGGTTACATTTCCTATACTAAATGATTCCGAATAAACCGTATCGCCGGCTTCGCTTCCTTCTGGGATATCCCACACAATATTTGTTATGTTAACTATTTTTACTTGCTGGTCTTGCTCGTTTATCTCTCTTGTGACTATATCTTCGCTAAATGTGTCTTTTGCAAAATAATCCAACATGTCAAACACTGTTTCATTTCTTGTATTATAGGGATTGAGCATACCCAAATAATCTTGGTCTTTGTCATAGTCTGTTTTTACGGCTATACTCAACTGTTCCCGTGGGCTGTCCATAGACATGGTGTTTACGGGAGTTGTTGTTTGTTCGTCCACATAATAAGCCTGCGGCCTCAAATCCAAAAATACCAGCCTGATATTGAAAGTCTGAGTATATATATAGCCTCCAGGCGTCATTTGCAAAAGCAATGTTACCGTTCTTGACCCGTCAATGCCTCCGTCCATATATCCCGTAGAGCCCTGAACATCATAGCTTTCATCTATCATAAGAATATTTTTTGCCTGTCTTCTCATCCAGTCTCTGAACGCTCTTGACTCAATCCATCTATCCCATGTTAGAGCGTTTATGGCATGCCCTGATATTCCTGGGTTTTCTTCCAATACTCTATCTTTAAGGGCTCCAAGACTTATGAAATCTTCTCCCTCAAAACTCTCCGCCATATAATCCCAACTCATAGGCAAATATTCATAAGGATTGTCATTTTCTTCTGACATCATGTTCTCTATGTTGTCTATTTCCATAAGTAGCATGGGATAATTCGTGTACCTGTTTCTCAGTTCTTCCCAATTCTCCCTTTTCACAATGTTGTCATAGCCAAGAGCCTTCTGTTCGTTCTCCGAAAGGTCGGGATATTCGGATTGTATTCTTGACAACATATTTTCAAGAAGCTGAGGTTCATCGGAATTGTCTACTTTTGCGTTCCATAACAAAACTTTTTCCTCCACGCTCAGTATCTCCACCTCAGATGCGATTTCCAGGAATGTATACATACCTATCCAACCCTGACTTTTTTGTACTTCTGTCTGAAGGTCTCCGTATTCCATAATTATCTTGTCTTTAAGATTATCCATTTTTATCTTGTCTGAATGCGAAGTGGAAGAGTGATTATAGTATATATCCCATGACTCTTCATCATATTCGGACAACTCTGTTTGATTTTCCTCTTCCCATCTCATCTTAAGCCAGCCTATTATGTTTTGGATGAGCTCTTGTTGTTGAGCCGAACTTCTGTTAATGTCCATAAGCAATTCCATAGCGCTTTGTTCAGCTTCCATGGTTGTAAGCGAGGGATACATATATCTTACAAACTCCGTCATATCTATTTTTGCTTGCCCTAAACTCTTGTTCCAAAATACCCTTACTTCACCAAGATTTGTTTCGGGCCTTTGATTAAGTGTTCCAAGCGCCCGTACTGTTGAGGGAAGTTCAGGATTTAAGGGGTCAACCATTAATAAAGATACTCCCGTAGAACCATAAAGCTCTTCAATTTGCTCAAGCGCCATGGTCTCGGCTTCGGCATCGTCGGCGGCTTTGCCTGTTTCCAAAAACCAGCTCTTAAGGCTTTCCATGGTATAGTCAGTTGCGTTAACATGACTGATATATGATTGCTCATACTGATAATACGCAACATCGTTTCTTGTCATTTTGTTTTTATGCTCATTCCCCAGCGAGAACCCTCCCAAAACAGGCACTCCCACATTGTCTGAGGCAAGATTTCTTGTGTCCGAATCCCAATAGATTATGTAATCTTTGCGCTCTTCGATTTGCTCCATCTCTTCATCGTCAATACTGCTTTGTAAAAGTCTGCTATTCTCGGGATAGAAAAGTACATTTTTATAGACAGTCTCCGTCCATTCATCTATGATTTCTCCGTATGGATCTTTCTCGTACTTATATTGAGTTTCTTTTATCATAACCTGATAAAGATCCTGAGCAGAATGGTCAACAAGTCTGGAGAAAACAAAGTTTATGGGATTTATAATAGTATAATTATCGTCGTCATGGATATCTCCGCCTTCAGGACCTGTGTATTTTCTGAGCCCGCTTCCGCTTGTGGCGTTATATTCCCATCCATTTATGACAAGTCTTATTGTGACTTGTTGTCCCACTCTTTGATTTTTGATATATCCGGTAATGATAATTCCCATATCTCCCGTATTTTGGTCAATTAAAGTAGCGCCTGAATAGGATATCTGCTCGTCTCTAAAGTCCCAGTCCACAATCATATCGTTAAAATGTTTGAGGTTGGCTCCCACATCAATACCATCTTCTAATTCTATCAAGTCCGGCAAATCGCTGGCTCTTCCTGCAAAGGGATCTTCAATATGATATACCGGGTCTTCTTTTGCATAGCTTTCCTCTCCGTCATTAAGTTGCCACATATGGTTCTCAAGCGTTCTGTCTTCAACAAAGATTATTAAGCTCAAGTCTTGAGTTTCTAGCCCTTCGCTAAAGAGAGACGCCGTAAATTCATCTCTGTAAAGAGCAAGCTCAATTCTTGCCAGGGACTCTTTGATGTCTTGCCATATCTCATACTCATCATAGTCTGTGTCGGGTTCGTCAATAACTCCATCATAGGTTTTGACCATTTCCCATGCCTCGATTTTAGCCCACATATCAAAGCACATCGCGTCTTTTTCTTCTCCGCTGAGCGAAGAATAAAGCAATTCCACTCTTGTCTCAATCGCTTCTAAATGTGAAAGCAATATCTCAGAGTCTTCATACAAATCATCCCATCCGGCAGCTTTGGCGGCCTGCGAGGGAGAATAGCTTCCCAGCCTTTCATTATAAATATCAATTTCCAAAACCTCATTCATTACATCATAAATGAGAGTTTCTTCTATGCTTAAGGCGATTTCATCTTGTATTTTGTTTAAGATATCGTTATAAACATTTTCCCATGCTGTATATTGTGAAATTCTTGTGTCGCCTTCGTTTCCGTCATAACTTACGCCGGCATTGGGATTTTGAGCAGTCTGCCAGTTCTGCGGTTTTTCCCAGTTTATATCAACGATATAGCTATCTCCGCCAGTTTCTTCATCAAATACAACTTCTGTTTTTGTGGGAACAAATATATAATCTCCATAAGGGTCTATATCATAGTATCCATTGGTCACATTATAGGCGTTTATTTCTCTTGCCATATTCATAGCGTCAATAATCTTTGCTTCCATCATTACATTGTTTATTGATGACGCTATGCCAAGATTTACTGCCCTATCCAATCTTCCGCCTGTATTGACACTAAGTCCGGCGGCTGCGCTTGCCCTCATTTCCACAACAAGATTAGCTATAGTGTTTTCAATTTCCTGAACAACTGCAAGATTTATCATATTAAAGTCGTAATCAACAAATTCAAATAAATCGCTAAAGAAATTTTCAATATATCCTCTCATATTCCCGCTAGCGCCCAAATGTATATCCGAAAGATCATACACCAAGTCGGTCAACTCTACTGAATTTTGCTCAAACATTTGCTCAAGCGCAGAAATCACAGCGTCTATTAATTCGTCACTGTCATCGCTTTCATTGACGCCTTGCTGTATCATGCTTTCAAACTCATCAGTAATTATTTGCTCTATTTCAGCTCTTACATTGGACGGCTCTATGGCGGTGATTTGGTTAATCTGTCTTATTATCTCATTTACATCCAACTTGGCCTGAATACTGTTTTTAAGTTTTATCGCATAGGCTTGCTGTCTTATTTCCATCTGTTGTATTTCATAAATCGCTTGAGGCTCTATGCTCTCTACAATCTTATTATTGATTATAGTTGTGGCAGTTTCACTATAAACATTGTCAAAGAAGGCGATTATCAGTTCTTCCACCATATCAAATCCGATTGCTTCGGTTTGTTCAAGATAGCTTTCTAACATGGCAACAACCTCTGTCACTGCATTATCTATTTGGGAGTCATATGTTTCAATGAGTATTTCGCCTACATAATTATGCAGTATCTTATCTTCTTCTTCCTCATCAGGAGAAGAGTATAATTCCGGCGCAAGGTTGAGTAAATTAAAGATAGTCGTGTACGCCACTCCGCTGTTGATATTTTCCATGCTAATTTTTTTGATTTCATTGAAAATATAGATGTAACTTATTTCCTCTTTCAGCTGTGTATTTTTTGAAAGAGCAAGCTCTATTTCATGTTCCAGCTTGGTAATATTGATATTCTCCATTATAAGCTGTTTTATTGCGTCCATTGAATCCATAATCTCATCTGTAATCTGTTGTCTGATTTCGGGATCGTCATATTCAATAACCGGCCTTACCGCAACAACTCTTTTATCAAAGAAATGCACTCTTACGGCTATTACTTGGTCTGCCCCTAAATCAGCTCTCAAAGTTATATTATATTTGTCATCGCCCGGCATAAGATAGACCTTATCGGAGCCAATCATTATAAAGTCTCCATCCATATCTGAATCAATTTCCATTCCCTCTATTCCGTAACTTATATCGGCTATATCAAATCCTTTATAAGTATAAGTAAGACCTGAGAATGTGTGTCTTGCGCCCGAGGCAAATTCTACAACCAAATTGGACGGAGGATTGAAAACACCGTTATAATCAGAGTTTCTGTACGCGTCCATATAAATTACAAACTCTCTGTAATTGAAAGGTCCAAAATCAGTATTGGCGTCAAACAACTCGTTTATCCTTTCTCTTTTATCTTCATCTTCGGAATCGGATGTTACTGTTATGTCATTAAAAGAGGTCTCTAAATTATGAGAAGAACCCAAAGGAATACCCATAACTTCCGCAGAATCTATTCTTATGGAAAGCTCAATTGTCTCTCTATTGTGATAAACTCTTTCCGGAACCCCATATTCATTAGGTTTTATTTCATACCACCCCAATATAGTAGTGGTTGCTAAAAGAATATTGCTATCTCCTTTATAGTCATAGCTGTCTAGGAAATCAAACCAATCAGATTCTATTGTCCAGTTTATGTTTGTTAATGTTATGTCGTATTCCGGCGTGGTCCTGTTTATTGCGGTGGGCAAGAAATCTGCGCTTGACAAATAATAACTCAACGGTTGATAAGCGTAAAGATTTTCTATGTCTATAACTCCGTTTTCAATCTCAAAAGTATCATCATAAGACGACACGCTGTTATACATAGACCCAAATCGAACACTTAAAATGTTGAGTTCTCTTCTTATTCTGAAGCCCTCTTCTGTAAGATAGGATATCTCAATATCGGGATTAATTTGGGTATCATATAAAATTTCCAAAGGTATTTGCGTTATATATGAGCCAACAGGAATAGATGAAATATTGCTACTGTTTACATACCATTGTTCGATTATCATAGCATCCGAATAGTCAGGCCCATAATAATACGATACATTATCGTCGGCATTCTGGTCATAAAGTTCTAAGTGGGCGCTTATGTTATCGCCAAGTGTATAACCTGTCTCTCCCCATATAGCTTCACCTTGATCGTCATAAAGGTCTATGTTCTCGATCATAAGCTCTCCGCCGGAAATCATATAAAGACCATGTGTGAATCTTGTTCTAATCTCAAGATTATGAGCCTCTTCGCCTTGGGCTAGTCTTATGACATAATTACCGTCTCCATAACCAAACTCAGAAGTATCTCCCATAACTTGAATAAGATCGGATACATTCATTATGCCTTCAAGATTATGGATATTCAAATCTTTTGCAAGAACTTCACCGTTTGAGAAAACAAGAACTGCGTTTTTGAATATCTCCATAAGAAATTCATAAGGATACATATCCACTGGGTCAACTTCGCTTGCTGAGGGAACAGTTATCCCCGTTTGGTCTTCAATTGAGTCGTAGAGGTCATTGTCATAATAACCTCTGCCAAAATAAAGATTGTCTATCATTCCCTCACTATTTAGCCAGACATCGTCTACCATAAAATAGTTGAGGTCCTCAAGCATTAACATAAGCGATATATTCTCCAAAACTCCGCTGTGGTCTCTTCTCATAGGCAGGTTGGTAAACACTAGATTCTCTAATTCAAGGTCTTCAATACTCAAGGCCAACTGAACTTTCAAAACAGTATCATTACC